>NZ_JAKMRZ010000012.1:0-50420 GCF_025772385.1 Campylobacter sp. FU_520
TTTTTGCGTATGAATATCAAAATACCTTATACTTTCTATCTCATCTGAAAAAAGCAAAATTCTAAAAGGTTGTTCTTCATTAATCGCAAAAATATCTATAATATCCCCACGTATTGAAACTTCACCCTTATCTTGAACTATATCTACAAATTCATACCCACTATGTAAAATTTCTTCTTTAAATTTATCTAAAGCAAGAAGTGAATTTCTTTTAAGAATAATGTTTTTTAGATGCTTTTTTCCAGGGAGTTTTTGTAAGATTGTTTTTATAGGAGAAATTAAAATTTTATTTTCATCTTCTTTATGGTAAGCATTTAATACTTTACAAATTTCAAAAAGCTCTTTAGAAAAAGAGCGCAAATCACTACCAAATTCTGCTCTAAAATCAGGCAAAACAAAGATTTTGAAATTTAAAAATAAACAAACTTGAGCTAATTCATCTGCTTCTTTATCATTCTCACAAACTATTAACTCAGTTTTGTTGCTTAGTAAATATTCATATAATTTAGCTTGCATTTTCTGAATTTTCTATACTCACATCGATAGTTGCAAGTTCTTCATCTTTTTCAATTATTTTACTACTTCCATTAAATTTTCCACCATTTTCAATGCTTAATTGTTTAACTATGATATTACCATTAAGCACACCGCCGGATAAAATTTCTAAAGAATCAACTTGCATTTCTCCTTCAAAAACTCCATTAATCACTATCTTATTTGCCTTAACCTGTCCTTTTAAAATACCACTTTTGCCTATCACTATCACATTAGAAGAATTAATCACCCCTGTGATTTCTCCATCTAAATGAAGCATAGAGTCAAAATAAAATTTTCCTTCTATTTTTGCTCCGTTTGAAATGACTGTAGTTTCGGATACTGTAGCAATAGAGCCTTTATTAAAGATTGCCATGGAACTCTCCTTTCTTTTTCAAAAATTTGTTCGTAGTTTTTTCGGTTTAAATCTATAAAAATCTTAGGATCTAAAAGTTTATTAATAAATCTAACCTCATAATGCAAATGCGGTCCCGTAGAAAGACCTGTATTTCCTGTATATCCAAGCAAATCACCTTTTTTTACAAATTGCCCTGCCTTGACAACATCTTTACGCATCATGTGCGCATATACTGTTTTAAAACCAAAATTATGAATCAAAATCACTGAATAACCATAACCGTTATTACTATATGCGGCATATTCAACCACTCCATTTGCAGGTGCGTAAATAGGAGTATTTAAAGCTGCTCTTAAATCAATACCTGGATGAAACTCTTTTTTATTTAATATAGGATGATGACGCCATCCAAAATTACCTGTGACTCCATTATCTTCTATCACATGCCCATTTGGAATTTGTGTTAAAAATAAATAAGCTTGATCATTGGTAAGTTTAACTTTTTCCAATCTTTCTGGTATATCTAAGCTCTCATCTTGCTTTAAACCTAAATTTTCTTCAATATCTGCAAGTTGGGTTTGAAGTTCATCATATAAAGCTGTTTTTTCTTCTAAGCTTTTTTGCATACTTTCATTTTGAGAAAATAATTTAGTATTTTTTGAAGATAATGCTTCTTGTTCTTTTAAAAGCTCTGAACGTTTATCTGCTAAATAATTAATATACAAAGCACCTAAAACTATAACAACAAAAACAAAAGTAGTAAAATAAATAATGACTTTTTTTATGATCTGACTTAATAAAAAATGTCTAGAACCGTTTACATCTGTGATAGTTAGCGTAAATTTATCTTTCATTATAGCCTCTTAAAAAATTTTCCACCAATACAAAAGAACCAAAAACCAAATACAACTCATCTTTTTTTATTTGTTCAAATTTTTGATAAACAATATCTAATTTTTCTAAATTTTCTAGCAAAACAGAACCCGCTAAAGGCCTATCTTTGCTTTCATATTCATAAATTTCAACTATTTTTATTATAGGCTGTAAAGCCCTTAAAATTTTATAAGAATCTTTATCTAAAAAGCAATTATAAACCAAATGAACTTTTTTTTCCTTGAAAATTTCAACCAAAGCTAAAGCTGCCATTTCATTATGCCCTACATCAACAAAAACATTTTGACTTACTTGCTCACACCTTCCTTTTAAATCGAGTTTTGGCAAATTTTTGATACTTTGTATCAATTCTTTTTCATTTTTAGCACAAATTTTAGAAAAAGCTTCCAAGGCTAAAAAAAGATTATCTTTTAAAAAACTCACTAAATTATATTTTTGAATATATTCTTGCACATAAGGATAAATAGTCTTGTTTTCATCTAGCACACTAATATCTAAACTAGCTTGTTTTAAATTAGCTATTTTTTGAGCCAAATTTAACACTTTTGCTTCTTGCTTATGATTAATTAAAGCTTTAGCACTCATGGCTTTTAATTTTGTTCTTGCTATTTCATCCAAGTTTTTACCCAATAAATCTTGATGATCAAAACCTATTTTAGTAAAAACACTAAAGTCTATTTCAAAAACACTTGTAGCATCATATTCTCCTCCTACTCCAGCTTCTAAAATCACATAATCACAATCTTTAAAAACAAAAAAAGCTAAAAAAGTAGCATACTCAAAATAACTAAGTTTTTTTATATCTTCTAAAAAAATACTTTCTAATTTTTCATGCGCCTTTTCCAAAAGCTCATTACTTGTAATTTTGCCATTTAGCCAAAATCTTTCATTAAATTCAAAAATATGTGGACTTGTATAATGACCTACTTTATATCCTTGCTCCAAAAGTAAAAGTGCTAAAAATCTACCCGTGCTTCCTTTGCCATTAGTGCCAATAATTTGGACATTTTTAGTTTTTGGAATAAATTTTTTATACTTTTCATACATACTAAACATAAAAAATCTACTAATTTTTTGCACATACATAGTTTTTTGCGAGAGCGTTTGTTGAAATTTCATACTAAGCTTTTTGCATTAATTCTTTTAAAATATCGCCATCTGGAAATTCTTTTTTTTCTATACAAGAAGATGATAAAACAAGTTTAACTACTTCTTCTTTATAAATAAATTTATAATCATCTATAAGCTTCAAGGCTTTTTCTGTAAAAATTTGAGCGCTTTCTAAATTTTTACCTGGAAGTATAACCAAATAAGAACTTTCATCTAAAATCCAAATTTCAGCCAAATTTTTACATAAATCTTTAAGAATTTTTTTAAATTTCCCACTGATAGTTTTAAAACTATCAATACCATAGGCATTAATAACATGTTCTATATTATTAATTTTAAAGAAAGATAAAGCATAATTAACCGCATAAAGCTTATAATTTTCATCAAGTTTTTTAAGCTCTTGAGCAAGATTCCATTGTTCTCTTTGCTCATCATCACTTGTAGCTTGAATTTGAGTCTTAATTTGAGCTATTTGCTCATTTGCATACAAAAGCTTATCTTTTAAAGTGTCAAAATTAATCTGCACATTACCATTTTCATCTTTAGTTAAAGTATTGATAAATTTTACATCTTCTTGACTATTATCATAAAGCTTTGACACCATTTCATTTAAGCTTTCTAAGTGCTGATTAAAAAAAGAAAGGTTTTTTTGTATATAGTATTTATCTATTGCTTCTTTTTTTTGTAGCATCAAACAGTACTCATGTGCAAATTCTTTTCTAGCAATTAATCTAGGATTTTCTTTTAGCTTTTGCTTAAACTGCTCCACTTCTTTACTCTCACCAAATAAAGGCTCTAAAGAAGCTAGTAAAAGTTCAGCTTGTTTTTCGTAAGAGCGTTCTTTTAACATAGTGATAAGTTTTTCTATTAAAGCGTGAAAATCCAAAAACGCTCGGATATTAAATTCTTCTAATTTTTTTAAAAGCTCATAATCTTCATAAGATTTTTCAAGTTCTCTCCATTTAGCTCTTAAAAGATATATAGTCTCTAAGTCCATAGCTTGGGATAATCTGTGTTGAGTGGTTTGAGCAAGTTCTTTGATTTTTTTATCTTTGCTAATACTAAGCTGCTGAATGATTAAGTCAAGCAAAGCATAAACATCTTCATATTTTCTGCTTACTTGTCTATTAAGCCTAGAGACTAAAAACATCAAAAACTCATCAATAGTCCGAATGCTCTTTCCTTTTAATTCATGTTTATAAGAATCATCTAAAAGATTAGTGTATTTTTCTATTCTAGCTTTATTAAGACTCATAACTCCTGCTTTTTTAGCACACTCTTCAAACACCTCGCTATAATTTTCAGGAGTTGGGTATAATTTGCGTTCTTTTAGTTTTATCAATGTTTCTTTTGCAATTTCATTGATATGGCTTGCCATTTTACTTATAACCCCTAATAGCTATAATAGAAACAAACTCATCAAAAGCTTCACTTGATGCGTTTTTAATCGCTTCAAACCTAGCTTGATCACTAATGATAGAGTTTGGATTAATATCAAAATTATAACTTCCTTTAGTATTTACAATTTCTTCTTTTCCATTTTTATAACGCAACACAAACTCCAAATAAAGCTCTGCTTTATAATTAATCACATAACCATTTTTATCATAAACCATAGGATGAAATTCTAACTTTTTCATCGTAACTATAATAGAACTATCGGCATTATGCTCATCTGTGACTTTTCTACCAAGCTTATTAAGCATAGCCTCTCTTAAAATGTCTGTTATGTAAACACTATTTTCAGGATCTTGTTTGCTAATATTAATTTTCAAAAATACATTTTCACCCAAAACCTTACTTGCCATCTGCGAAGATGGAATATATCCACAAGCTATAATAAAAAAAGCAAAAAAAGATATTAAATATTTTTTCATTTAATCACCAAATTTACTAATTTTTTATCAATATAAATTTCTTTTACTATGGTTTTACCCTCTAGCCATTTTGCGACATTTTCTTTAGCTAAAGCTAAAATCTCATCTTCTTTAGCTTCTGAATTTATTTCAATCTGCGCTCTTTTTTTACCATTAACACTAATAGCTATATTAAAACTATCTTTCACAAAAACTTCATCTTTTATTTTTAATACTTTAAAATTTTCACATTTAAACAAATGCTCACTAAGCTCAAAACAAACATGAGGGATGATAGGCTCTAAAATATTTAAAATAATATAAAAAGCTTCTTTTGAAACTTCTTTATGATTTATAGCATTTAAGGCATTTAAAGTTTCCATACATGCAGCTATTAAGGTATTAAAGGCAAAACTTTCTTCATAAACTTCAAAAGATTTTTTCAAAGCCTCATACACTTTTAATCTAGCATATTTTTCTTCTTTATTTAAACTTTGATGATCAATTTCTTGCAATTTTCCACATTCTAAACTCATAGCCTTTTCATAAAGCCTATTGATAAATTTAAACGCACCTTCTAATGCACTGTCATTCCATTCAAGTTCTTTAGCAGGTGGTGCAGCAAACAATATAAATAATCTTGCACTATCTGCTCCATATTTTTCTATAATATAATCAGGATCAACCACATTCCCCTTGGACTTACTCATCTTAGCACCATCTTTAGTGACCATTCCTTGGGTTAAAAGTCTATTAAAAGGCTCATCATTTTTTAAATAACCCAAATCCCTAAGTGCTTTTTGGAAAAATCTAGCATAGAGTAAATGCAATATCGCATGTTCAATCCCACCAATATATTCATCAACATTCATCCAATAATTGACACTTTTTTCATCTACTGCTTTTTCTTGCCATGTTTTATCATCACTTGCAAAACGTGCAAAATACCAAGAACTTTCAAAGAAAGTATCTAAAGTATCGCTTTCTTTTTGCGCTTTTTTGCCACATTTTGGGCAAATACATTCTTTCCATGCTTCATGCTTATCAAGCGGATTTCCTTCTCCATTTATCACCACATCTTCAGGCAAGGTAATAGGTAAATTTTCTATTTTTTGAGGAACTATGCCACAAGAATCACACTTAATCATTGGTATAGGAGCTCCCCAATATCTTTGTCTAGAAACACCCCAATCACGAATTTTAAAATTGGTAACCTTTTTACCAATACCCAAAGATTCAATTTTTAAACTAATTTTTTCTCTAGCATCATTGCATTCTAGTTGATCAAATTCGTCGCTATTGGTTAAAACGCCTTCTTTTAAAGTATAACACTGTACATCATTTTCATCTTTGTAAATCACCTTTTTTATAGCCAAATTATAAGTTTTTGCAAACTCATAATCTCTTTCATCATGAGCAGGCACGCTCATAACAGCGCCACTACCATAATCACTTAAAACAAAATTAGCTACCCATAAAGGAATTTTTTCTTTACTTAGCGGATGGATTACATAAAGATTTAAAAAATATCCTTCTTTTGGTGCGGCTTGTCTTTGGCGTGGTGTTTGATTTTGTATATTTTGAATTTTAGCTATAACATCTTGATCTAGTAATTTTTTATCAATTAATTCATTTACTATTTCATGATCAGGCGCTAAAGCAATGTAAGATACTCCATAAATAGTCTCAGCTCTTGTGGTAAAGACATTGATTTTTTTTGCACTGATTTTATTATTTTCCTCTATATCAAAATCAAAACTAAGCCCTGTGCTTTTACCTATCCAATTCTCTTGCATAGTTAGAACTTGACTTGGCCATTTTCCTTCTAATTTTTTAAGATCTTGTAATAATTCATCTGCATAAGCAGTGATTTTTATATAATATCCTGGCATTTTTTTTCTAATGACTTCATGTCCGCAACGCCAACATTTACCATCTTCAACTTGCTCATTTGCTAAAACTGTTTTATCATTCTCACACCAATTAACTTCAGCTTCTTTAGTATAAACAAGTCCTTTCTTATACATTTTGATAAAAAATTCTTGCTCAAATTTAGTATATAAAGGATCAGAAGTGGCAAGCATTCTTTTTTTAGAAAAAGAAAAACCCAAAGAAGCAAGTTCATTTTGCATATAATCAATATTTTCATAAGTCCATTTTTTAGGGTGGATACCATGTTTAATCGCAGCATTTTCAGCAGGCATACCAAAACTATCAAAACCTATAGGATGTAAGACGTTAAAACCTTTTTTTCTATAATACCTAGCCATAGCATCGCCTATGCTATAGTTTCTCACATGTCCCATATGAATTCTACCACTTGGGTATGGAAACATAGATAAAATGTATTTTTTTGGTAAAGAAAAATCATCTTTTGGTTCAAAATATTCTTTTTCTTGCCAAATTTTTTGCCATTTTTTTTCTATTTTACCTGCTTCATATGCCATTTTCACTCCTAATTTTCTTCTTGATTTTTTACTGAATCAACTATAACTAAAATCATTGAAAAGATATTAGCTATCAAAGCACCAATTGCTAAAGTATAAACCATAACATTAGCTTCTGGATTAATTTGTATTAAAGCAAAAGCTGGAATTAAATGCAAATCAGCCACTAAAGAACTAGCAAATAATTCAGCTGCTAAGAAATTTCTAACCCCAATTTTCAATAAAGTAGAAATTAAATTCACACAAGCTGCAATAAATAATGCAACTTCATTTTGATCATATAAAAATCCTGCGGTTGTAGTTAAGCTCATTAGAGCAAAAAAGATATAAATAACCTTACCCCAATTCATTTTTACACCGTTCCTTTTTCATACATCGCTCTTAATTTTTCTTTTTCTTGTTTTTTCTTTACTTTTTCTAATTCTTTTTGGCGATACTGTGCAACGCTGAATTTAAACCATAAAAGTGCTGGACTTGCTACAAATATAGAACTTGCAGTACCTGCTACAATACCCACTATCATAGTTAAAGCAAAACCTTCTATCATAGATCCACCAAAGAAATAAAGCACTACAACGGTAATCAAAGTTAAGCCCGTTGTTAAAGTAGTTCTTGATAAAGTTGCCGAGACTGATTCATTAATAATTAGATCAAGTTTTGAATTTTTACTTGTTTTAATACCTTCTCTAATCCTATCAAAAATAATAATCGTATCATTTAAAGAATATCCAAGCACGGTTAAAACAGCCGCCAAAATATCTAAATTTACGTCTATTTCAAATAAAGCAATAGCGCCTAAAGTAATGACTATATCATGAATTTCACACACAATAGAAGCCATAGCAAAACGCCATTCAAATCTCACTGCCAAATAAATCAAAATAGCAATCAAAGAAATTCCAACCGCCATAAGACCTTTATTGCGCAGCTCATCTCCTACTTTTGGACCTACTACATCCACACGGCGCACTTCAAATTTACCTGTATCTTTTAATAAATTTGCAATGCTTGCTCCAATATCACTTCCCAAGCTATCACTACTTCCTGAAAAACGAATAATCACTTCATTAGCACTACCAAATTCAGTAACACTAGCTCCTTTTAAATTTTCATTGATAGCTAAAGCTTTACGAATTTCAGCCAAGGGTGCTTTTTGCTCGTATTGAAGTTGTACCAAAGTTCCACCGGTAAAATCAATACCAAAATTCAAACCCTTAGTAAAAAGGATAAAAATGGAACCAAAAAATAAAATAAAAGACAAAGAGATGGCTGCAAATCTCATTCTCATAAAATCATAAATATGTTTTTGACTAAAAAATTGCATTAAGGTCTCCTATATCCAAACCATAATCTTGTGTTATTGCTTTTTTCCATACGGTTCATAAACATTTCAAACATACCATGAGTTCCAACAATAGAAGTAATCATCGAAACTAAAATCCCAATACTCAAAGTCACCGCAAAACCTTTTACCGCACCTGTTCCATAAGCATAAAGCACTACTGAAGTAATTAATGAAGTAATATTAGAATCTAAAATCGCGCTCATTGCATGCTTATAACCATTTTCAACACTTTGCCTTATACTAGCACCTTCTCGCAATAATTCTCTAATTCTTTCATTAATAATAACATTAGAATCTACTGCCATACCCACAGTAAGCACAAGTCCTGCCATACCAGGTAAAGTTAAGGTTGCTCCAAACATAGCCATTACAGCAATAATCACTAAAATATTTGCCACTAAAGCAATATTGGCAAAAATTCCTGCTATACCATAATACATCACCATAAATGCAATAACCAATATAGAAGCACCTGCTAGGGCTATCATACTCATTTTAATACTATCAGCACCCAAAGATGGTCCAACACTTCTTTTTTCAAGCATTTTAACCGGTGCCAAAAGCGCCCCACTTCGTAAAGCAATGGCCACATCATGAGCTTCTTCTACAGTAAAGCTACCGCTAATTTGACCACTACCCCCGCCTATTCTTTCATTAATTCTTGGAGCTGAATATACTTTATTATCTAAAACTATAGCTAAGCGTTTACCTACATTATTTCCTGTGTAATCTCCAAATTTTTTAGCACCTTCTGAATTTAAGGTAAAATTAATAACAGGAAGATTATTACTTTGCGCAAAACCTACTTTTGCATCTGTTAGCATAGAACCATCAAGAATAGGTATAGATTTTACTAGATATTTAATTTGAGGATTTTTTGCATCTTCAAAAATCAAATCTCCATATTCAGCAGCCTGAGCTGAAGTAAGATTATTTACCTGATCCATTCTAACATCATCTACTTCCATTAATTGCAAATGCGCAGCTTTTGCGATAAGTTCTCTAGCTCTAGCCTCATCTGCAGCAGTTTTAATACCTGGAAGCTCGACTAAAATTTTATCCTCTCCCGATCTTGCTACATTTGGCTCTGCAAGACCAAATTGATCAAGTCTATTTCTAATAGTTTCTACAGCTTGTAAAATAGCTTGTTCATGAGTTAGTTTGATTTCTTCTTGGGTTAAAGAAAGTGTGTAGTGTAAATTTTCATGTGTGACGGCCAAGCCTTTAATGTCTTTTAATAACAAACCAACCTTGGCTACATCATTTTCATCTAATAAGCTAAATTCAATACTAGTATCATTTACTTTGATTTTATCAACAATAATATCTTCTTTATTGATAGAATAGCTAAGAGAAGAGGCTATGGATTTAACCTTTGACTTAACCGCCTCTTCTACTTCTACACCTAATAACATATGCAAACCGCCTTGCAAATCAAGTCCTAAGTTAATCTTAGCACCACTTTGGGTTTGCATAAAAGAAGGTATGGAAAAAATTAATCCTATAAGAAAAACTACAAAGAAAATAATACTTCTATAAGTAATTTTTCCACTACGCATCAATTTTCTTTGCTATAAAATCTCTAGAAATTTTTACAACTACATTTTCATCATTAAGCTTAACTTTGATAAAATCCTCTTCTGGTTTTACCACCTCGCAAATTATCCCACCATTTGTGATGATTTTATCCCCTTTTTCTAAAGATAAAACCATTAATTTATGGTCTTTTGCTTGTTTTTGTTGTGGTCTAATAACCAAAAAATAAAAAATCGCAAAAAGCACAATGAGAGGCAACAATGAAGTCCAAATATTTCCGTTTTCTGCCATTTCTTCCCCTTTTTTTAAAGTTCATAAATTCTAATTCTACCACTTTTAAAATAATAAAAGCCTTTTTTTCTGCACTTTTATTATCAAATTTTATTTATTTTTCTTTTTTTGAAAATTTACTTTTCGAATTTATTTCTCCGTTTTTAAGTATATATGGTTTGGTTTTATTGCTAAGAAATAAAAGTAAAGTAGGATATTTTTATACCGGATTTTTTGTAGGAATTTTATGGTTTTGGTGGATAGCTTTATCATCAATTTATTTTGATTTAGCTTATTTAATTCCTTTAGAAATTATCTTAATAGGATTAATTTATGGATTATTATTTTTAGTATGTTTTTTTCTTAAATTTGATTTTTTAAGGCTTTGTGGATTTTTTTTACTTAGTTTTATTCATCCTTTTGGCTTTGATTGGCTAAATTGGGGTGTTTTAAGTGTATATGGAATCTTTGATGCAAGTTATCAAGGTATTATAGCTATGTTTTTGATTGCTTATTTTTATTATGAAAAATACATTTCAAGATATTATAAAATAGCAATCATTTTAATCCTTATTCTAATCGGAGCTCAATATAATCAAAAACAATCACAAGCACTAAATTTAGACTATAAATTAGTCCAAACTAATATCTCTCAAGAACAAAAATTCATACAAGAAAATTTACAAACACATTCTAAAGATATATTTTATCAAATCAACAAGGCTATAAAAGAAGGTAAAGAAGTAATTATTTTTCCTGAAACTGCCTTTGCTTTTGCTTTAAATAAAGCACCAAGTTATTTACAAGCTTTAAAAGATTTATCAAAACAAATTATCATCATTACAGGTGCTATAAGTACTACACCTAATCATCTATATAATAGCACTTATGTATTTGACAATGGTAACATACAAGTTTTTAACAAACACTATCTTGTGCCTTTTGGAGAAGAAATTCCTATATTTAAAACCTTTTTTAAAAAGTATCTTTTAAATATTGATGAATTTTCAAAAGGAAAGGAATTAAATCAATACACTCTAAATAATCAACTCATCACTAATGCTATCTGCTTTGAAGCTACCAAAGAAAAACTTTACAAACACTCAAAGATCATCATAGCCATTTCAAACAATGCTTGGTTTAATTTTTCAAGTGAGTATAAATTACAAAATTTTCTAATGCGTTTTTATGCAAATAATTATAATGTAAGTATATATCATGCAGTTAATGGAAAAGAAAATGCAGTAATTAAGCCAAAAGAGATATTGATTTTAAAAATAAAAGAAAAACTTTTAAAGCAAAAATGAAGCTTAAAAACTTCATTTTATAATGCTTTAAATTCATCAAGAGCATCTAATTTTTCCCAAGGATAATCAGCCTGCCCCACTTGACCACGAGCAGCTACATCAGCATACATGAAAGTATCTTTACTTGGTTTATCAAGATTGAATTTATTTTTAATCCAATTTGGAGTTAATGGGAAAGTTTTCATTACAAAATCACTTAAAATATCATCATTTAATCTTGTGTTTGTTCCCATACAATCCACACTTACAGAAGTTGGCTTAGCCACACCTATAGCATAAGAAAGTTGTACTATACATTTTTTAGCAAGCCCTGCTGCTACGATATTTTTAGCGAGCCATCTTGCAGCATAAAGCCCACTCCTATCAACCTTAGTATAATCTTTAGAAGATTGTGCTCCTCCGCCTATTGGAGCATAGCCGCCAAAGCTATCTACTATAAGTTTTCTTCCTGTTAAACCACTATCATGTAATGAACTGTGATTTACATATTTTCCCGTTGGATTGATTAAAATTCTTGTTTTTTCTGGACAAAAAAGCTCTTTTGGTAAATTTGAATTTAAAATCAATTCCATTACCAAAGCTCTTAAATCTTCTATTTTCATACTTTCAACACAAGGAGCTGAAACTACAATAGTATGGATACTTTGAGGTTTGCAATTTTCAAAATTTTCTTTATTTACATAATCAATCGTAACTTGAGTTTTAATATCCACTCCAAGTTTATCAGGATTGTTTTTTGCAAACTCATATACTTTATCACAAAGCATTCTAGCATAAGAAATAGCTGCTGGCATATATTCTTTTGCTTCATTGCTTGCAAAACCAAACATTATCCCTTGATCACCTGCTCCAATCTCTCCATCTTCTTGATCAACACCTTGATTAATATCAGGGCTTTGTTCATTTAAAAATACCATTACATCTAAATCATCAGGATGTAAACATTGTTTTTTGCTAAAATGTGGATGCCCATCATAACCAATATCTGCTAGAGCTTTTTTTACAATATTTTCATAATCTTGTTTTTCTAGCTTATGTTTTGATTTAATTTCACCACCAATTACTACTTTATTTCCTGCTACAAAAACCTCACTAGCAACCCTTGAATCTTTATCATGAGCTAAAAAAGCATCCACTATAGAATCAGCTATAATATCAGCACATTTATCAGGATGTCCTGCACTAACAACTTCAGAAGTAAATAAATACATATTTTATATTCCTTAATTATCATAAATAATAATAGCTTTATTCTAGCACAAGCTAGCTTAAAAATCAAAAAGCTTATTTAAGCTTTACTTTGTTAGAATAAATTAAAAAATTTATCACTACAAAAAAGGTAAAAAATGAGTTTATTCTCTTGTGCAATCAAACGCTATAAAGATGGAAATCTTATTTTACAAATTTGCATAGGTATTGTTTTAGGAATTTTAGTAGGTATTTTTTCTAAAGATTTAGCTATTTTTGCAAATATTTTTGGTGCTTTATTTACAGGAGCTTTAAAAGCTATAGCACCGATTTTAGTTTTTATATTAATTTTAACAACCATTTGCACAAAAGAATTTAATCATGGAAGTGAGAAAATAAAACATATTATTTTCTTATATATATTTGGAACTTTTTTAGCTTCTTTAAGTGCAGTTAGTATAAGCTTTATCTTTCCTGTAGAATTAGTATTGAGCGATGTTGAAAAAGCTTCTACTACAAGTCCTGCACACATAGGCGAAGTATTTAAAACCTTACTTTTTCAAATCGTAGATAATCCTATCCACGCTTTATCTTCAGGAAATTATTTAAGCATATTAGCTTGGGCTATAGGTGGGGGGTTTGCTCTAAGGCATTGCTCTAATGATGCAAAGCAACTTTTTACTGATATCAACGAAGGCGTGTTGAAAATCGTTAAATTTATAGTCAAGCTTGCTCCTTTTGGAATTTTTGGACTTGTAGCAAATTCAGTTGCTCAAACAGGAGCAGCAGGGCTTTTAAGTTATGTTAAATTATTAATCATTTTAGTTTTAACCATGTTTTTTGTAGCCTTTGTGATTAATGCTTTAATTGTTTTTGCTTATACGAAGAAAAATCCTTATCCTTTGATTTTTATTTGCTTAAAACATAGTGCTGTTTTTGCATTTTTTACAAGAAGTTCTGCAGCAAACATCCCTGTAAATATGGCACTTTGCTCTAAATTAAATATCAACAATAACCTATATAGCATCTCCATTCCACTAGGCGCTACGATTAATATGGCAGGAGCAGCTGTAACTATTGCTATATTAAGTCTTGCAGCAGCTCACACAGTAGGCATTGAAATAAATTTTTTACAAGCTATGCTTTTGAGTGTTTTAGCCGCATTTGCAGCTTGTGGAGCTAGTGGGGTTGCTGGTGGTTCTCTTTTACTCATACCGCTTGCTTGCTCTTTGTTTAATATCGATTATGACATAGCTATGCAAGTAGTAGCAGTTGGTTTTATCATAGGGGTTATTCAAGATAGCGTTGAAACAGCTTTAAATAGCTCAACAGATGTTTTATTTAGCGCTATTTGTTCAGACAATGAGCTTAATTTAAAAATTTAAGGAGGACTTATGAGGCATTTAATCACTACAAAAGATTTTAGTAATGATGAAATCTTGACTTTATTTAAAGAAGCAAAAGAATTCTTAGATGAAAAACCGCGTACATTTTTAGAAGGAAAAAGTGTTACAACAATTTTTTTTGAAAATTCAACACGCACTCAATCAAGCTTTGAAACAGCCGCAAGAAGACTAGGTGCTAAAGTTTTAAAATTAGATGTTTCAAGAAGTAGTTCAAGCAAAGGCGAAACACTTTTTGACACTGCTGCAAATTTAGACGCAATGACGCCAAGTGCTATTGTAGTTAGACACAAAAACTCAGGTGTGCCTCATACTTTAGCAAATTATACCCATTGTCCTATAGTTAATGGAGGCGATGGCAAACATGCTCATCCTACCCAAGCTTTACTTGATCTTTTTACTATAATGGAGCATTTTGATTATAATGTGAAAGGTAGAAAAATAGCCATAGTAGGGGATATTAAAAACTCACGCGTTGCTGCTTCAAATTTAGAATTATTACCTCGTTTTGGTATTGATATTACCCTAATAGCCCCACCTCATTTTATGCCAAATTATCCCATTAAAAAAACAAATAAGCTAAAAGAAGTCATTGATGATGTTGATATTATCATGAGTCTTAGAACACAAACTGAAAGACACAATATTCCAACCTATGCATCGCTTAAAGATTATGCAAATGATTTTTGTATTAGTAAAGATTTAATAAAAGATAAAAATCTCATTATCCTACATCCTGGCCCTGTGCATAGAAATATTGATATTAGCGATGAAGTAATGGCTGATAAAAGATGTAAGGTTTTAACTCAAGTTAAAAATGGTGTTGCCGTTAGAATGGCTGTATTAAAAAAACTCATTTTAGAAAGCTAAAATCATGCAAAATTGGAACTTAAATACATTATTTAAAGATGAGCAAGAATTAAATCTTTTTTTACAAAAAACCCAAGATGAAGCTTGTGAATTTAAAAAACAATATGAAAATAATCTTCATAGTTTAGACAATGAGCAATTTTTACAAGCTTTAAAAAACTATGAAGAATTAATCTTAAAACTTTCTCACATACTAACCTATGTGTATTTAAATTTTGCTCAAGATACTACCAAAGGTGCTTTTTATGCAAAATATGAAAATTTAAGTAAAAAAATAGAAGAAAATCTTTTATTTTTTGAACTTGAATTTTGCGAATTAAAAGAAGAAAAAAGTAAAACTTTCATCACATTTTGCAAAGATTATGAGTTTTATTTAAATAATCTTATCAAACACAAAAAACACAATCTTTCTAAAAAAGAAGAAAGAGTCATCTTAGCTCTATCAAGTACAGGTTCAAATGCATTTGCAAGATTATTTGATGAAACCTTTAGTGCTTTAAAATTTAATTTTGAAGGACAAAAATTAAGCGAGGAAGAAATTCTAAGCAAGCTTTATGATAAAGATAGAAGCATTAGAAAAAAAGCTTCAAAATGCTTTAGTAAAACCTTAAAAAAACAAAACAAGCTTTTAGTGTATATTTTCAATATGATTAAAAGCGAACTTGCTAGTATTTGTGAGTTAAGATCTTATGAAAATCCAGAAACTCCAAGGCATATAAGAAATCAAATTTCTAAAAAAAGTGTCGATGCGCTTATTAGTGCTAGCGAGAACAGCTTTGATATCGTTTCCAAATTTTACAATGCAAAGAAAAAAATTCTAGGATATAAAAAGCTAAAAGATTATGATCGTTATGCGCCTATTGGAAAAGAAATGCAAGTTGATTTTAATCAAGGAAAGGATATCGTTTTAAAAGCCTTTGAAAAATTTTCTAAAGATTTTTATATGATAGCAAAAGAAGCTTTTGAGAATAATTGGATCGATGTTTATCCTAAAGAATTTAAACAAAGCGGTGCTTTTTCTCACTCAAGCACACCACTAAACCATCCTTTCATACTTTTAAACTATACCAACCAAAGACGCGATCTTTTCACCCTAGCACATGAGCTAGGCCACACTATACATCAAAAACTTTCTTATAAAGTAAGTTTTTTAAATCAAGATACACCTCTAACTACAGCAGAAACTGCTTCAGTGTTTGCAGAAATGTTGATTTTTGATTACATTAAAGAAAATTTAGATAAAGAAGAGCTTCTGTCTTTATATGCAGCAAAGATCGAAGATATTTTTGCTACTCTTTATAGACAGATTAATTTTACCACTTTTGAACGCAGATTTCATGCTAAAAAAGAAGAACTAAGCACGCAAGAACTAAGTGAAATTTGGCTTGAAGAATCAAGAAAAATGTTTCAAGATAGCGTAGTTTTAACCAAAAATTATGGCCTTTGGTATTCTTATATACCACATTTTATACACTCTCCATTTTACTGCTATGCTTATGCTTATGCACAACTTTTAGTTTTAGCGCTTTATGGTCTATATAAAAGTGGTAAATGTACTGATTTTACTTCAATTTATATTGAGTTTTTAAGTAGCGGGGGAAGTAAAAGTCCAAAAGAACTTGTAGCTATGTTTGGCTTTGATATAGAAAGTGATGAGTTTTGGAATATAGGCTTAGAACAAGTTAGAATACTAGTAGATGAATTTTTAAGGCTAAGCAATGATTGATAAAATTTTAAATAATAAAAATTTTATAAGTTTAATGCAAAAAAGCATTTATGAATGTTTACAAATTTTAATCCAAGAAGATATTGAGTTTAATATCATTGTAAATACTAAATTTGTTACACTCGAACCTCCTTTACCACCAGAATTAGATGTAGTGAGTAAAAATCCTTATTGTCTTTTTGCACTTGGTGGCTATACTTTTAAGTCCATAGTTTTAACAAATGAGCATATAGAATTTCATGCAGGTTTTGGGCCTGATGATTTTGCAACCTTTGTAAAAGTGGATTTAGGTGCAATTACTCAAATTCAAGTTGAAGATAATATCATTTTTGTTAATTTTTCAAACTATTTCAAAAAGCAAAATGATCAAAAATTAAAAGAAAAATCCATGAATGCTTTTTTAAATAATCCTAACAATAAAGATTTATTTAAAAAATGAGTTTTTTTGAAGGTTTAAATGATAGCCAAAAAGAAGCTATCATGCATATTGATGGAGCTATGCTAATACTAGCAGGCGCAGGTAGCGGAAAGACTAAAACCATTACCACTAGACTTGCCTATTTAATCGATCATGTAGGTATTCCTGCGCAAAATACCCTCACGCTAACCTTTACAAATAAAGCTGCTAATGTAATGAAAACAAGAGCCTTAGCACTTTTACAAGATCAAATTTTACACAATCCCCTTTTATGTACTTTTCATAAATTTGGCTTGTTATTTTTAAGACTTTATAGCGAAAGAATTAATAGGGCAAATAATTTTGTCATTATTGATACAGATGATAAAAAGAAAATACTAAAAGATTTAGCTAGCGAAAATTTACAAAGCTCTTTAGCAAGTATAGGTGCTTATATTTCAAATTTTAAAAATCAAAGCAAAAGCGCCCAAGAAATACGCAAAGAATTAGAATTTTTAAAAGATGAAAAAAACAAAAATTATGAAGAAATCATTCATTTATATGAACAATATGAACATTTTTTAATCCAAAATAATTTCATGGATTTTGATGATTTACTCATGCTAACTAATAAAATTTTAGAAGATGAACAATTTGCAAAAGAGCAAAGTCAAAAATATACTTATATAACAGTAGATGAGTATCAAGATACTAATGCCTTACAATATCAAATCCTAAAAAAACTTTGCACGTCTCATGAAAATATTTGTGTGGTGGGTGATGATGATCAAAGTATTTATGGTTGGCGCGGGGCTAAAATAGAAAATATCTTAAATTTCAAAGAACAATTTAACAATGTAAAATTAGTCAAATTAGAGCAAAATTACCGCTCAACTAGCGCTATTTTGCAAGCTGCAAATGAGCTTATAGAACATAATAGAAAAAGATTAGGAAAAACTTTAATTTGCACCAAAGATGAGGGCGAAGAAATCACAATTTTACAAAATGATGATGAGAAAATTGAAAGCTTTAAGGTTGCAAGAGAAGTTTCAAAACTTTTAAACTCAGGGATTAATCCTAGTGAAATAGCCATACTTTATAGAGTAAATGCCCTATCTCGCGCTCTTGAAGAAGCTTTTAGTAAAGAAAAAATTCCTTTTAAATTGCTAAGTGGAATTCGTTTTTATGAAAGAGCTGAGATTAAAGATATTATTTCTTATTTAAGATTACTTTCAAATTTAAATGATGATTATTCTTTTAAACGCATTATCAACCGCCCTAAAAGAAATTTTGGTAATGCAAGTTTAGAAAAGCTAGAAAATTATGCCAAAGAAAATCATTTGTCTTTATTTGAAAGTCTATGTGCTTTGCAAGGAAGTGGATTTTTTAGCAAAAAAACAGACAAAGAATTAGAAAAATTCATACTAAGCATACACAAAATCAAAGAAAAAGATGATTTACTTGCAATGATTTTAGCCTTAGAAGAAGAATTTAAAATCAAAGAATTTTACAAAGATAACCCAGAGAGCGAAGATAAACTTTTAAACATAGATGAACTTTATGCTAACTTAAAAGATAAAATCACTCATGGAAATTATAATGGCTTAGATGATATTTTAAATGAAATTTCTTTACTTAATGAGCAAGATGGACTTGATAAAGAAAGTATTTGTATTATGAGTATTCATGCAAGTAAAGGACTTGAATTTGATTATGTTTTTATCATAGGCTTAGAAGAAGGATTTTTCCCACTCACTAGCGAATCAAGCAATATAGAAGAAGAAAGAAGACTTGCTTATGTAGCAATCACTAGAGCCAAGAAAAAACTTTATTTAAGCTATGCTAATTCTAGATTTTATAAAGGAAGTCGCACAAGATTAGAAAAAAGTAGATTTTTTGGCGAGAGCAACGTAATCAAAAAAGAATTAACACTAGATCATCAAAAAAATTGCTACAAAAAAGGCGATTTAATCAAACATAAAATTTTTGGCATAGGCAGAGTCACTGGGGTAAGTAAAATAGGTGCTGAAGAAAAACTCACGATTAATTTTGGAGGCATAGAAAGAATGATAATGTCAAGTTTTGTGGAAAAAGTGATATGAATAAACTTTTTGTAGCTTACAAACCAAGTGGAATGAGTTCTAATGCTTTTTTAGGCAAACTCAAAAAAAAATATAAAAACAAAAAAGCAGGTTTTTCAGGAACACTTGATCCTTTTGCAAAAGGTGTTTTACTCATAGCCTTTGATCAATATACAAAACTTTTTCGTTTTTTTGATAAAAATCCAAAGGTTTATAAAGCAACGCTTTGGTTAGGCGTGCATTCACTAAGCCTTGATAATCAAAATATCAAAGAGATCAATCTTATAAATGCTTTTGATGAGCAAATTTTAGAACAAATTAAAAATGAACTTTTAGGTAAAATCACCTACATCCCACCCGCATTTTGCGCAAAAAAAATAGATGGAGTGCGCTCTTATGAGCTTGCAAAAAGAGGTTTTGAAGTCAATTTAAAGCCTTGTGTTATGGAAATTTTTTATACTAAAATTTTACATTACAATCATCCTTTTTTAACCATAGAAATAGCAGTTAGTGAGGGTTCTTATATACGCTCTTATTGTGAATTATTTGCTAGAAAACTTGGTATTAAAGCCACACTAAGCTCATTAGAGCGTTTAAGCGAGGGAGGGTTTTTTTATGAAAATGAAAAAGAGTTAAATCCTTTAGCTTATTTAAATCTTAGAAAAAATACGATAAAATACCCCCAAAAATTACACAATGGACAAAAAATATTTTTGGACGATTTGGAAATTCAAGAAGAAGGTAGCTATATTTTAGAAGAAAAAGATTTTTTTTCTATCATTTCTATCCAAGATAATCAAGTGCAATATTATTTAAATAAGGTATTAAAATGTTAATTTTATCAAGAAAAGAAAATGAAAGTATAAAAATCGGAGATGATATAGAAATCAAAGTAGTTCAAACAGGTAAAGGCTATGCCAAAATAGGCATCGAAGCACCAAAGTCTTTAATGATACTACGTAAAGAGCTTATCGAGCAAGTAAAAAGTGAAAATTTACATGCAATTAGCGATGAAACGATAAAACTTGATGATCTGAGCAAAAAGCTTAAAAAATGAAAGCTTACGCAAAAGCTAATATTTTTTTAAAAATCATAGGAATTGATTCAAGATCTTATCATTTATTACAATCACGCTTTGTTTTACTAAAAGATATTTTTGATGAATTAGGCTTTAGTGATGAAAAAACAAAAGAAGGATTTGAAATCACTGGAAATTTTACCCAAGATACCATCATACACAAAACTTATAAAGAATTAGAAAATTTAGGATTTTCTAATGAATTAAATGAATTTTTTAAAGACAAAAGTTTAAAGCTTATCAAAAATATTCCCATAGGTGGAGGCCTTGGTGGAAGTAGCACTGATGCGGTGACATTTTTACTTATGATCAACGAAGCTTTAAATTTAAAACTCAACCAACAACAACTTGAACAAATCTGCCAAAAACTTGGCTCTGATTTAATCTTTTTTTTAAGCGGATATGATAGTGCAAATGTTAGTGGGTGTGGCGAGATTGTAGAATATTTTGAAGATGATTTTAGCCAACTTGATTTTACTTTTCCTGCTATTGAATGTTCAAGCGCAAAAGTATATAAAGCATTTGATGAAAGCTCATACGATTTAACAGCGAATTTAAATTTAGCCAAAACACTTAAAACACTCAAAACAAGTGAAATTTTAGAGTATAAAAATACTGATTTAAACGACTTATTTGCTCCTTGTGTAAAAATTTATCCTAAAATGCAAACTTTTCTTAATGAAGCTTATTTTTTAAGTGGAAGTGGAAGTGGAGTTTTTAAGGCTAAATGATGAAAAAAACTATAGTAAAAAACAAAAAAGCTTTTTTTGATTATGAAATTTTGGAAAAATTTGAAGCAGGTATTGTTTTAAAAGGTTCTGAAGTGGTAGCATTAAGAGCTAGTAGAGCAAATTTAAAAGATTCTTTTGTGCGTATTATCAAAGGTGAAATTTTCTTACTTAATGCTCATATTTCTCATCTTAGCACTACACATTCTTTTTATAAGCATGATGAAAAAGGTGCGCGAAAACTTTTAATGCATAAAAAGCAAATCGATAAGCTTTTTGGTAAAATTAGCACCCAAGGTTTTACTATTGTGCCATTAGAGCTTTATTTTAATGAAAAAAATAAAGTAAAAGTTTTAATAGCCTTAGCCAAAGGAAAAAACTTGCACGATAAAAGAGAAAGTTTAAAGAAAAAACAAGCAGATCTTGAGGCAAGAGCTGCTATGAAAAATCATTATTAAAAAAAGGATTTTGATGAAAAAATTTGCTTATTTATTTTTTACATTTGCTTTTGCATTTTTAATAAGTGCTTGCTCAAGCGAAGAAAAAATCGAAAATGAATTTGCATTTGCTGAGTATAAAATGGGTGATGAAATTCTTTTAAAAAGTGTCAATGGTGGTGAAAAAACCTTAGTAAGAACACAAAATGGTTTTATGGTAAAAGGCGAAGAGAATAAAATTTTAATGTTTGATTTTTTTGGAACCTTTTGCACACCTTGCCAAGAAGAAGCTGCTCATCTGACAAGCTTATGGCAAAAAAATACCGATAATTTTATCATCATAGGGCTTAGTCATTTTGAAAATGTAAGTGATCAAGCCGTAAAAGATTTTGCCATTAAATATGGGGCATATTATTTTTTGAGCAATTCTAAAGAAAATGATAGAATTGTCGCACAAGCTTTAAAAGATATTAATTATCAAAGCATGGAGCAACTTCCTTTTAAAGTAGTTTTAAAAGATGGTGTTTATCAAGATTTAACAGACTTTTGGAATAAAAACTCAAAAAGTTATGTGAAATATTATCTTGGAAAAGTTTCTACCGAAACTATGCAAGAAGATATCAATAGGATATTAAATGAGTCTAAAAAGTGAAATTTTAGAACAACAAAAATTAGCAGAACCTAAAATGTTTAAGGTTTTGCTTTTAAACGATGATGTTACCACTATGGATTTTGTAATTGAAATTTTAATGAATATTTTTCATCATGATTTTGAAAAAGCAAGTGCAATTATGCTTGAAATTCATCATCAAGGAAGTGGAGTTTGTGGTATATATACAGAAGAGATTGCACTTAGTAAAAAACAGCAAGTTGACACAGCAGCAAAAAACAATGATTTTCCACTCCAAACAAGGATAGAAGAACAATGAAATATAAAGAATTAATTGACTCATTTATACCAAATGCAAGACATTTAAGCTTTATCAATCATCATGAATTTATCACTTGCGAACATTTACTTTTTGCTTTAGTTAAGCTTAGCAATGATTTTAAAAATCTACTTGAAGAAATCGGAGATGGTGATTTACAAGGCTTTGAAAATGAGTTAAAAAACTACTTAGCTAAAAATAACGAAATTTTAAAAAAAGAAATAGAACCTATTTTTTCTGTGATCTTGGAAAATATACTACACAAGCTAAATGCAAAAAATCAAACAAGTGTGATTGATTTTATCATCGCACTTTGTAAAGAAGAAAAAGCTTATTCTTGTAATATTTTAAAAAAACACCTAATTGAAGAAGAAAAAATAAAAGAATTGTTACAAAATGCTGAATTTGAAAATTTAAAAACCCATACCATAGAGCTAGTTGAGCTTGCAAAAAAAGGCAAAATAGATCCTGTTATAGGTAGGAAATTTGAACTTGAAAGAATGATGCAAATTCTAAGCCGTCGCAAGAAAAATAATCCTATTTTAGTTGGTGAGCCAGGCGTTGGTAAAAGCGCTGTTATAGATGGGTTAGCACTAGCTATAGCTGAAGAAAAAGTACCAAAACATTTAAAAAACTCAAAAATTTATAGTCTTGATATGGCGAGCTTGCTTTCAGGGACAAAATACAGAGGTGATTTTGAAAAAAGACTAAAAGATATCATTAAAGAATTAGAAAATATCCCTAATGCTATTTTATTTATAGATGAAATTCACACCATAGTAGGAACTGGTGCAAGCAATGAAAGTCATGCAGATATGTCAAATTTATTAAAACCTGCATTAAGTAATGGCAATATCAAATGCATAGGTGCAACTACTTTTATAGAATACAAAAATACTTTTGATAAAAACAAAGCTCTAAGTAGAAGATTTGCAAAAATTGACATAGATGAACCAAGCGAAGAAGAGTGTTTTTTGATCTTACAAGGCTTAAAAAGCAAATACGAAAATTTTCACAAAATCAAAATCAGCGATGAAATTTTACAAACAAGTATAAAACTAGCAAAACAATTTTTACATGATAAATTTTTACCCGATAGCGCGATTGATTTAATCGATGAACTTGGTGCAAGCTTTGCTTTAGAAGATAAAAAAAGTAAAAAAATAGTAAAAATAAAAGACTTAGAAAATACTTTAGCAAGGATGACACATTCTCATAAAATTTATGAAAGCGATCAAGGTAAAATTCTTAAGAACTTAGAGCATGATTTAAAACAAAACATCTTTGGACAAGATGAAGCTATTAAAGCTTTGTGTTCTATTTTAAAACAAAGCTATGCGGGATTAAAAGGTAAAAATACCCCAAAAGGTGTATTTTTATTTACCGGATCAAGCGGGGTTGGTAAAACCGAACTTGCTAAAAATTTAGCACAAATTTTAAATCTTAATCTTGAAAGATTTGACATGAGTGAATACTCACAAAAACACGATGTGAGCAAACTCATAGGAACTTCAGCAGGTTATGTAGGCTATGAAGATGGTGGCTTGCTTAGCAATAGTATTAGAAAAAATCCTTTTAGTGTGGTTTTATTTGATGAGATAGAAAAAGCTCATCCTGATTTAACTAATACCTTTTTACAAATTTTTGATAATGCAAGCTTGACAGATAATAGTGGATTAAAAGCTGATTTTAAAAATACTATTATCATTATGACTTCCAATTTAGGTCTAAAAGAAAGTAATGAGCTTGGTTTTTTAAGTAATGACAAAGAAAAAAGCAATAAAGCCATAAAAGATTTTTTTGCGCCTGAGTTTATCAACCGTATAGATAAAATCATTCATTTTAATGACTTAAATCAAGAAATTTTAGAACAAATCGTTCAAAAAGAGCTAGATTTAATGGCAAAAAATTTAAATAATATCACCATAGAAGCTGATAAAAAAGTAAAAGAATTTCTTGCTAAAAAAACCAATAATAAAGAATTTGGAGTAAGATTATTAAAACGCATTATTGCTGAAGAATTAGGAGAGAGATTAAGCGATGAGATTTTATTTGGAAAATTAAAAAATGGTGGTAAATTAAAACTCAAACTTTCCAAAAATGAAAAAATCGAATTTGTATTCTAAACTTTTAAAAAGCCCTGATGATGCGCCTGTTTTTGTTAGCGAAAAACTAGAGGTAGACTTTATACATCATGCTTATAGCTTAGGGCTTTTTCCATGGACTAGCAATCCTGTTACTTGGTGGTGCCCTTCTCCTAGAATGGTACTTTTACCTGATGAAGTGCGCATACAAAAAAGTATAAAAAAAGCTTTAAAAACTTATGAAATAAGACTTGATTTTGATTTTAACTCGCTTATAAGTCATTGCGCAAAAAGAAAAAAAACTTGGATAAGTCAAGAATTTATACAAGTTTATACAAAGCTTTTTGAGCAAAATTTAGCTCATAGTGTCGAAGTTTATGAAAATGATGTTTTAATCGGCGGTTTATATGGACTTATCATAGGCAAAATATTTTTTGGCGAAAGCATGATAAGCCTTAAAAAAGATGCCTCAAAAGTAGCCCTAATAAGACTTTGTGAGCTTTTAAAACCATATGATTTTTTAATAGATTGTCAAGTGCCTAATGAGCATTTAAAATTTATGGGTGCTAAAGAAATGACAAAAAAAGATTTTTTAAAAACACTAGAAAAAAAAGTTTCGCTTGAAAGTGGCTTTAAAAATTTCAAAAATTTACTATAAAAAGATATACTTATATATAAACAAAATTGCATAAATATTTTGGAATGATTTTTGCTTTTAGTCTATAAAAGCTTTATTTTAAAGGAAAAATTATGATAAGCCCTTTTAAATCAAAAGAACTTATTGTTGATGCTTTAGCAGGAAGAAACCTAAGAAGTCAAATGATTAATTCTAACCTTGCAAATGTTGATACTCCTTTTTATAAAGCAAGAGATATAGAATTTGAAACTGCTTTAGTTAATAGAGCAAATGAAATTTTTAAAAAGAAAGATACCAAAGAGCTTGAATTAGCAAGTACAAATGCAAATCATCAAAAACCTTGGAAATTTCCAGATCCTAATAAATCAACCATTTATTTAAGAGATGGACATTTGGCAAGAAATGACGCAAATACAGTAGATCTTGATGTAGAAACTACTGAAATGAGTAAAAATACTATGATGATTACTGCTTTAGATGGCGTTTTAAGAAGACAAAGTAATATTTTTTCAACCATCATAGACACAAGCTCTAAATTAGGCTAGGAGAAAAATAATGGCTTATTTAAGTGATTTTGATATTAGCGGATACGGGCTTAGCGCGCAACGCTTTAGAATGAATGTAATTAGCTCAAACATAGCTAATGCAAACACTACTAGAACAGCAGAAGGCGGTCCATATAGAAGAAGAGAAGTGATTTTTAAAGCGACTGATTTTAATGAATTACTAAATAAACAAATCGCTAAAGATAATAATTTTTTAGAATATGAAAATCCTTTAAACGACCCAGCTTCACAAAAAGATGCAAAACCTGCTATAATGAGCGTAGTAGTTGATAAGGTTGTAAGAGATGATAAGGATTTTCGTATGAAATTTGATCCATCTCATCCTGATGCGAACGAACAAGGCTATGTTGCTTATCCAAATATAAACCCAGTCATTGAAATGGCCGATTTAATAGAAGCAACAAGAGCTTACCAAGCAAATGTAAGTGCTTTTACAAGCACTAAAACTATAGCACAAAGTGCGATAGATTTACTAAGAGGTTAATAAATGAACACTATTAATGGTATAAATCAATTTAACAATGTTAACAATAAAAATAATAACAACTCAAATAACATAGGCGATGAATTTTCTAGCTTATTAAAAAATTCTATTAATAACCTTAATAAAACCCAAGAAACAGCTGAAGCTGCTATGGTAGACATCGCAACAGGCGAAGTAAAAGACTTACACCAAGCAGCAATAGCTATTAGCAAAGCTGAATCAAGTATGAAATTTATGCTTGAAGTTAGAAATAAGGCTATAAACGCATATAAAGAAATTTCAAGAACTCAAATTTAATATATGCTTTCAAACACCATTAGAAATAGAGTTTCAAAGGTAGCTTTTGCTTTTTGTATGGCTCTGTTTTTTATGGCCTTGTTTTTACTTTCTACTTTTTTTCTAACCTCAAAACGCCATATACCAAATACTCAAAAAGAACAATATTTTTCCGCTCTTAGAGGTAATATCATCACAAGCGATAATTTTACAGTAACTTCTAGTAGGCAAATTTATAGAGCAGAGATTGATCTAAGAAGTTTAAATCCTGATAAAAAAGAGTTATTTTTAACGCTTTTTCAAATTTATAGTGGCGCAAGTGATGAACAAATGCAAGATATCAAAAAAAGAATGCTTGTAAAGAAAAAAAGAAGTTATAATTTTATTTTACTCCAAGATATTAATTCAAAAGACGCGAGTTATTTAAAAGAATTAGCCAAAAAACTTTATACCCAAGGTTTTTTTAAATCTTTTACAAATAGCAATGGCAGGGTTGAAACAAGAGGACTTGATATCATAGAACACAAAGAAGATCGTGTATATATGCCAAAAGACTCTCTTACTCCTATCATAGGTTATACAAGAACTTATATGGATGAAAAAAGTGAAATTTTTAAAAATGTCGGCATAAAAGGCTTAGAAAAATATTACAATGAATGCTTAAGCCCTTTACAAAATGCAAAAATCCAAGGTTTAAGAGATATAGGTGGCAATATTATCTTAAATTTACACTCTTATGAAAAGCGTAAAATAGATGGTTGTAATCTATACTTAAATATTTCACTAAAACTTCAAAAGGGCTTAGAAAAAGCTATTGATAAAAGAAATGAAGATTTAAAAGCTAATGAAATTATAGTTGCAATTATGGAAAGTAAAAGTGGAAAAATTTTAGCCCTTGCTAGCTCAAGAAGATATGATCCACAAAATCGTGGAAAAGATCTTTCTGTACTTAATGCAAGTGCGATAGAATATGGCTATGAAGCAGGCTCTGTTATAAAGCCTTTTATATTTACCACCGCTTTAATGCTTGATAAAATCAAAGTTGATGAAATCATTGACACTCAAGGTGGACAATACAAACTTGGTCGTTTTACCATACGCGATGATCATAGAAAAGATAAAATGAGCATGGAAGAAGTTATCACCTACTCTTCAAATGTTGGTATGATTAAAATCGCTCAAAGATTAAGCAATCTTGAAATTATCTCAGGACTTAGAATTTTTCGTTTTGGAGAAAGAAGCGGTATTGATCTTCCTTATGAACAAAAAGGAGAAATACCAAATCCAAAAAGATTAAGAGAGGTAGAAAAATCTGTATTAAGCTATGGATATGGCTTGAAAACAACTTTCATACAACTTTTAGCTGCTTATAATGTATTTAATAATGATGGAATTTATATCACTCCACAACTTGCAAATAAAATTTACCAAGATGGACGTTTAATAAAACTTGATGATGAAGTTAAAAAAGAAAAAATTCTTTCAAGTAAAGCTGCTAAAGAAATGCAACAAATTTTAATCAATGTTATAGAAAAAGGAACTGGTAAAAAAGCGCAAACTCAAGGCATCATCATAGGTGGTAAAACAGGTACAGCTAGGATTGCTGAAAGAAAAGGCTATACTTCAAATCGCTATAATGCTTCATTTTTTGGCTTTGCAAATGATGAGAAAAACAATTATACCATAGGAGTTTTGGTAAGAAATCCTACCAAGGCCTATAGTTATTATGCTGCACAAAGTGCTTTACCTATGTTTAAAGATACAGTAAATCTTATGATAAAAGAAAGTTATTTAAAACCTATAGAAAACAAAATGATAAAAAACTAATCCAAACTAACTTTAAAATTTAGAGTTTTATTTGACTCTAAACTAAACAATTTAAAATAAACTCTATAAACTCATCGCTATCATTAGGGCAAGCAATAAGCTCATAATCACTTTTTGCTAAGTGTCTATACTCAACTCCAAGTTCAAAAATCGTTTCAGAACAATCTATACAAAAAGATATAGGATAAATCAAAGCTTTTTGATCTAAATTTGCTAAAATATCACTTGTATTAGGTTCAAGCCATTTCACTGGACCTAGTTTTGATTGATAGGATAAAATGATTTGATCAAATTCATTTTTAAGTTTTTCTTTTAAGATACCCACGTGCTCTTGCACATGTTTTTCATACAAATCACCTTTTTTAATCACCGAAAGCGGTAAAGAATGGGCAGAAAAAATCAAAGTTTTATAATCACATTCTTTCTTTTTTTCTAAAATATGCTTTATAATCATTTCATTATAAAGTTCATCTTTATAAAAAACATCAATGATTTTTACATTAGCTTGATTTTGGATATTTCTTAGCTCATTTTGCACCACTTCTAAAGAACTAGTTACAGTGGTTTTAGAATGATGAGGATATAAAGGAAACAAAATGATTTCATCATTTTTTTGAAAATCATATTTTGAAAAAACATCATTTGCAAAGGGTGGCACATAAAGACTAATAAAATCAAAGTTATATTCTCTAGTTTTGGAATTTAATCTATCACATAAACTTTGTGTGATTTGGGTAAGCGGGGACTTCCCACCCATTTTTTCATAGTTTTGCTTCATAGCTTTTAGTCTTGATTTTCTTATCATAAAGGCTGTAAATTTTCTTAAAAAAACATTTTTTATCCCTAAAATATAAGGATCATTAAACATATTTTTTAAAAAAACTTCACATTCATCAAGTTTATTAACCCCACCCATATTTAAAAAAAATACATATTTCACTATTTAACACCTTCTAAAATTTCTTGCACCCTCAAAGCATCTTCAATACTAGCTAAATTTTCACAAACTCCATTTTGCAAAAGCTCAAAAAAGTCTTCATGTTCAGCATATAAAGGAGAGTTTTCATATAAATTTGGAATTTTTTGCATATTGATAAAAAGTTCAAAATTTTTAAGATCAATTTCATAAGTATGTTTTTTACCTAAAAGTGTGTTTTTTCTTATAATGCATTGTCCATTCCAGCTATCATGAATGCTTGCTAAAATATTTTCTAATTTTAAGCTTATCATTACCTCATCTTCAAATTTATCATGATGAAAGCTTTTATAAATATTTGCTTTTAAAATTTGCTCTTGACTTAAAAATCTAACTAAATCAATATCATGCACACTAAGATCACTTAAAACACCTACATCGTTTATTCTTTGTGGATAAGGAGAAATTCTTTGTATATTAATACTTACAATCTCATCTTCTAAAAGTTTTTCTTTTAAAGTTAAAACAGCCGGATTAAATCTCTCGCAAAAGCCCACCCCTACTCTGACTTTATTTTCCCTAGCTTTTTGCTCTAAAATTAAAATTTCATCAACATTTAATGCCAAAGGTTTTTCTATCAAAACATTTTTTATTTTAGGAAAAACTTTCAAAGCTATGTCTAAATGCGTATGAGTAGGCGTAGCAATGATAACACCATCAAGATTTTGCGCTAAAAAATCATCAAAATTTTTATACAAAAAATGTTTAAATTCATCTTTACAAAAAGGATCATAAAGATGAATTTCTTTTACTTTTAAATTACGCTCAAGTTCTCTTAAATGGTTTTTACCCATTTTACCAAGGCCTATAAGCCCTATTTTCATTTAAAAGCCTCAATCACTCTAGCTTGGTGCTCTTCTTTTAAAAATGCACTCATAGGTAAAGATAAAATTTCATCACTTAAAAGCTCTGTATTTGGTAAATCACCATTTTTATAAGCAAGATAATCAAAAGCTTCTTGCAAATGAAGCCCTAAAGGATAATGCACGGCAGTAGGTATGCCTTGCTCTTGTAATTTTTGCATGAAATTTTCTCTATTTTTTACACGCACGCTATATTGAGCCTGGGCACTCACAAAACCATCTTTCCTTGGCGGTAAAATACAATTTTTTAAATTTTCATCATAAACTTTTGCTATTGCTTCTCTTTTTTTAATCTCTTCATCTAAATATTTTAATTTCACATTTAAAATGGCTGCTTGGATGGTATCAAGCCTTCCATTAATACCGATGTATTTATGCTTATATCTTTGCACTTGTCCATGGTTTAAATAAATTTTTATTTTTTGTGCTAATTCATCATCTTGGGTAAAAATCGCCCCACCATCTCCATAAGCACCTAAAGGCTTAGACGGGAAAAAGCTTGTACAAGATATATCAGCTATAGCACATGATTTTATACCTTTTTGACTAGCTCCAAAACTTTGTGCGCTATCTTCTATCAAAGCGATGTTTTGACTTTTGCAAAGTTCTTTTAAAGCAAATATATCGGGCATAAGCCCAAAAATACTCACAGCAATTACAGCTTTAGTTCTAGGCGTGATAGCACTTTGAACTTTTTCTAAACTAAGATTATAATCTTTAAAATCAATATCTACAAAAACAGGCTTAGCGCCGATTAGAGCAACCATTTCAGCTGTAGCTATAAAGGTAAAACTTGGTACTATTACCTCATCATTTTTACCCACACCCAAAGCCATCAAAGCTAAAAATAACGCACTTGTGCCACTTGAACAGCCTATTGCATGTTTAACACCTACATATTTAGCTAAATTATTTTCAAATTCTTCTAATTTTGCACCACCTATAAAAGAGCTGCTTTGTAAAACTTCACTAATAGCCTCATCGATTTCATTTTTATAAGCATTATATTGAGCATTTAAGTCTATAAAAGGAATTTTCATTGTATTAACCTTGTAAATTAAAATCGTGATTATAAGATAGTTTTACTTAATTTAAAGTATTTTTGGTATTATTTTAAGCAAAAAACTAGCTAGGAAAATCTATGGATATAAGAAAAGAATATTTAGAATTTTTTAAGTCAAAAGGACATGAAATTACTCCTTCAAGCCCTTTAGTTCCTGATGATGCGACTTTACTTTTTACTAATGCAGGTATGGTGCCTTTTAAAAGTATATTTACCGGAGAAGTACCACGTCCTAATCCTCCGCGTAAAACAAGCTGTCAAACTTGTATAAGAGCTGGTGGAAAACATAATGATTTAGACAATGTAGGCTACACAGCAAGACATCACACTTTTTTTGAAATGCTTGGGAATTTTAGTTTTGGAGATTATTTTAAAGAACAAGCCATTGCTTATGCTTGGGAATTTGTAACTGAGGTTTTAAAACTACCTAAAGAAAGATTATATGTAACTGTACATGAAAGCGATGATGAGGCATATGAGCTTTGGCAAAAACATATAGAAAAAGAAAGAATTTATAAATTTGGCGATAAAGATAATTTTTGGCAAATGGGCGATACTGGACCATGCGGGCCTTGTAGTGAAATTTTTTATGATCAAGGTGCTGAACATTTTAATTCTAGTGAAGATTATATGGGTGGTGATGGAGATAGGTTCTTAGAAATTTGGAACCTAGTTTTCATGCAGTATGAAAGAAGTGCTGATGGCACGCTTACTCCATTACCAAAACCTAGTATTGATACAGGTATGGGACTTGAAAGAGTTAGCGCTATAAAAGAAGGAAAATTTAGTAATTTTGATAGTTCTTTGTTTATGCCTATTATTGAGAGTATTGCTAAACTTTGTGGCAAAACTTATACCTATGAAAGTGGGGCTAGCTATAGAGTAATCGCTGATCATATTAGATCAAGTGTATTTTTACTTGCTCAAGGAGTTGGCTTTGATAAAGAAGGTAGGGGCTATGTTTTAAGAAGAATTATGCGCCGCGCCTTAAGACATGGATATTTATTAGGTCTTAAAAGAGCTTTTATGTATGAGCTTGTAGATGTAGTGTGTGAGTTAATGGGTGGGCATTATACTTACTTAAATGAAAAAAAAGAATTTATCAAAGAACAGATTAAACTAGAAGAAGAAAGATTTTTAAGCACTATCGAAAATGGTATTGAAATTTTCAATGAAGAACTTAAAAAAACTAAAGATATTTTTAGCGGTGAAGTAGCTTTTAAACTTTATGATACTTATGGTTTTCCGCTTGATTTAACCCAAGATATGCTAAGAGAAAAAAATCTTAGTGTAGATGAGGCTAAATTTAATGAGCTTATGCAAGAACAAAAAGATAGAGCCAAAGCCTCTTGGAAAGGAAGTGGGGATAAAGCAATTAGCGGGGACTTTAAAGTTTTATTAGAAAAATTTGGTAAAAATACTTTTAGTGGTTATGAAAATTATGAAGAAAAAACTAAAATCATGGCCATTTTAGATGAAAATTTTAAAATCATAACCGAAGCTAAGGCAGGATATATAGCATGGTTAATGCTTGAAAAAACTCCATTTTACGCAACAAGTGGAGGGCAAAGCGCTGATATAGGTTTTATCAATGAAAATGAGGTTTTAGATACACAAAAATTCTTTGATATTAATCTTAGTCAAGTGAAATTAAAACAAGATCTTAAAACAAACGATGAAGTGTTAGCTTGCATAGATACTAAAAAAAGAGAACAAATCGCAAGACATCACAGCGCGACACATTTATTACACCATGCTTTAAGAGAAATTCTTGGCTCACACATTAACCAAGCAGGCTCTTTAGTAGAACACAATAAATTAAGATTTGATTTTACTCATCCAAAAGCTCTAAACAAAGAAGAACTAAAACAAATAGAAGCTTTGGTAAATACTTACATCATGCAAGCAAATGAAGCTAAAATTGAAATTTTAGCTTTAGATGAAGCTAAAAAAAGTGGTGCAATAGCTTTATTTAGTGAAAAATATCAAGAAAAAGTAAGAGTTTTAACCCTAGGAGCTAGCAAGGAACTTTGCGGCGGTACCCATGTGAAAAATAGCTCTGAAATAGGAAGTTTTTACATCATCAAAGAAAGTGGTGTTAGTGCTGGAGTTAGAAGAATAGAAGCAGTAGTAAGCAAAGCTGCGCTTGATTATGTTAATGAAAATTTAAAAGAGCTAAACCAAGCCAAAGAAGAGTTAAAAACTCATGATATTTTAAGCTATGTGGCAAAATTAAAAAATGAAATAGCTAGTTTAAAAAATGAATTAAAAAATTCAAACAAAGCAGAATTAAACTCTAAAGAACTAAATGGCATTCAATATTGTGTGCAAAAAATAGATAGTGGCGATATAAAAACCATGATAGATGAGTTTAAAAACAAATTTAACAAAGCTGTGATTTTACTTTTACAAGAAAAAGAAGGCAAAATCATCATCGCAGCAGGCGCTAAAGACGCTTCGTTAAAAGCCGGTACTTTGGTAAAAGAAGTTGCACAAATGCTTGGTGGAAACGGTGGTGGTAGGGATGATTTTGCAACAGCTGGTGGTAAAGATACAAGTAAAATAGAACAAGCACTTGATCATGCTAGAAAAATCATAGAAGAAAGTCTTATTTAATGCTTTATCTAGCTTCAAGTTCGCCTTCACGCGTTGCTTTGCTAAAAGAAGCAAATATCGCTTTTGAGCAAATTATTATCGATTATGATGAGAGCTTGGTAAAAAAAGACAATCCAAGCTCTTATGTGCAGAAAATTGTTTTAGAAAAAGAAAGGCAGTTTTTTGCAAAATACCCTGATTTTAAAAATGTTTTATTTGCTGATAGTATAGTTTGCGCTCAAAATATCATTCTTACTAAAGCTAAAAGCGATAATGAGGCTTTTAATATGCTCAATTTGCAAAGTGGCAAAAGCATTAGCGTTTTAAGCGCGATGATTTTAGTTTTAGAAGATAAAAAGATTTTTAATCTTAGCAAGTGTGATTTGATTTTGGATAAATTTGATTTAAAAGATATGCAAGAATACATTGATTCAAAACTTTATCAAGGTAAAGCCGGAGCTGTGATGTGCGAGGGGTTTCATAAAAAATACATTAAAAAAATCATAGGCCATCAAAGTACAGCACTAGGGCTTAATATAGAACTTTTGAAAGCATTTTTATGATAAAAATTTTAAAAATATTTCTTTCTTTTTGTATAGTGTGTGCGGTTGGAGTTTTTATATTTATTGCATATTTGTTTTCTGATTCTGATTTAAATCAATACACTTTTAAAGATTATAAACCACCTCTTACAACACAAATTTTTGATAAAAATGGAAAATTAGTTGCCAATGTTTTCGAGCAACACCGCTTTTATGCCCCTTATGAAGAACTCCCACCAAGACTTATAGAAGCTTTGGTGGCTATTGAAGATACTAGCTTTTTTGAACATGGTGGGGTTAATATAGATGCGATTTTTAGAGCAGCCATTAAAATCATAAGAAGCGGTGGAAAAACCATGGAAGGAGCTTCCACTCTTACACAACAATTCATAAAAAACACAGAATTAACTCCTGAACGCACATTAAATAGAAAACTAAAAGAAGCTTTACTTGCATATAAGATAGAAAGTACTTTAACCAAAGAGCAAATTTTAGAAAGATATTTAAATTTCATCTTCTTTGGACATGGATATTATGGAGTAAAAACCGCTGCACTTGGATATTTTAGAAAAAATTTAGATGAGCTTAGTCTGAAAGAAATTGCCATTTTAGTAGGTATGCCAAAGGCTCCAAGTACTTATGATCCTACTAGACATTTAGATCTTTCTTTAGCTAGAGCAAACAGCGTAGTACAAAGAATGTATAATCTTGGTTGGATTTCTAAAGAAGAGTATGAAAATGCCTTAAAAGAAATTCCAAAAGTATATGATGATACTTTAACACAAAATGCAGCCCCTTATGTTACTCAAGAAGTTTTAAAACAACTAAGCGGGATTAAAGACTTAAAAAGTGGTGGCTATAAAATAGAGCTTGCTATCGATCTTGACGTGCAAAATATTGCAAGAGAGGCTTTAAAATTTGGCTATGATGAAATAGTTAAAAGAGACAAAGATGCAAATTTAAGTACACTTAATGGAGCTATGATAGTAGCAAATCACCAAAATGGAGACATTTTAGCCTTAGTAGGTGGGGTAAATTATGCAAAAAGTAATTTTAACCGTGCCACTCAAAGCTTAAGACAGCCTGGAAGCTCTTTTAAGCCTTTTTTGTACCAAATCGCCATTGACATGGGCTATTCACCTATGAGTAAGATTGCTGATATTTCAAGGATTTTTGAAAGTACCAAAAAAGATGAGAAAGATTGGAAACCTAAAAATTACGGCGGAAAATTTCTAGGACTTATAAGCTTAAAAGAAGCACTAACTGGCTCAAGAAATCTAGCCACTATAAATTTAGCTCTTGCCTTAGGACTTGATGTAATCCATGATAAACTTAGTTTTATGGGCTTTGAAAATATACCGGTTGATTTATCTATAGTTTTGGGTAGCTTTGGAATTTCTATTTATGATTATGCTAAACTTTATACAGTATTTGGAAACTATGGCGTGCAAAAAGATTTGATACTCATTAAAAGAGTAATCGATAAAAATGGCAAAATAGTAGTAGAATTTAATTCTGGAGAAAGAAAAATCAGCGAACCCGAACAAGCCTTTTTGGTCAATGATATGATGCAAAATGTTGTTAAAAAAGGTACTGGGCGTAATGCTAAAGTAGAAGGGATTGAGATAGCTGGAAAAACAGGCACTTCAAATAAAAGCATCGATGCGTGGTTTTGTGGCTTAACTCCTGAAATAGAAGCTATCATTTGGTATGGTAATGATGATAATAAACCTATGAAACAAATAGAAGGTGGCGCAAGAACTGCTGCTCCGGTTTTTAAAGAATTTTTAACAAAATACTTAGAACTTTATCCTGATAGCGCTAGAAAATTTATCATTCCAAAAGGGGTTTATCAAGGAATTTATGAAAAGCAAAAAGAGTATTACACTAACACCTCCCCATTTCCAAAAAACAACCCTGCTCTTTCTGAAAATCATGAGATAATTTTTTAAAAATATTTTTTATAAAATAATAAAAATTATCCTTTCATTTTCCTTTATATGTTTTAATATCACAAAATATATAAAGGATTTTTTATGAATATCACAAATGAGCAATTGTATAACAAAAGACGTCATTTTTTAAAACTAGGTGCTGGAGCTTTGGTTAGTTCAGCCTTAGTTCAATCTGAATTAATGGCATTAAATTTCTTTCCTGATCCTAACAATGAAAAATTAAAACTTAGCGATGAAAAAATTGCAACTAATTATGTTAATTTTTATGAATTTTCTACTGATAAAAAAAGAGCTGTAGAGCTTGCAAAAAATTTCAGTACAAAGGGCTGGAAAATAGAAGTTAGCGGGGAAGTTGAAGAACCTTTGACTTTAACCATGGAAGATTTATTAGCCTTTCCTTTAGAAGAGAGAATTTATAGATTTCGTTGTGTTGAAACTTGGTCTATGGTAGTGCCTTGGGTTGGTTTTGAATTGCGCGCTTTGATAGAAAAATGCAAAGTTAAAAGTGAGGCTAAATTTATAAAATTTACCACTCTTTTTGATAAGAATCAATTTGCTGATCAAGCCTCATTTTTTCCAACTCTTGATTATCCTTATGTAGAGGGCTTAAGATTAGATGAGGCTATGCACCCACTAACGTTTATGGCTGTAGGAATGTATAAAAAGCCTTTATTAGGACAAAATGGAGCGCCAATTCGCCTCGTAGTTCCATGGAAGTATGGCTTTAAAAGTATAAAATCTATTGTAAAAATAGAATTTACTAAAGAACAACCTAAAACCACATGGGAGCTAGCCAACCCTAGAGAATATGGATTTTATGCTAATGTTAATCCAAATGTCTCTCACCCAAGATGGTCTCAAGCAAATGAACGTCCTTTGGGAGATTTTTTCACTAAGCCTACGCAAATGTTTAATGGCTATGAAAAAGAAGTAGCACATTTGTATAAAGATATGGATTTAAAGGTTAATTTTTAATGAGCAAAAAAATTTATAATATCGGTGGATTTTTAGCCTTTGTTTTAAGTATTATTTTTAGCATCTATCAAATCATGCAAGAATTTGATATTGTAAAATCTGTATATTTTTATAGTGGTATATTTGGCTTAATCTTTTTTGGATTAAGCCTATTTTTTTCACTTTTAAAGTATAAACACACAAAAGACTACCCTAAATTTTTAGGTTTTTATGCATTTTTTTGGGCTTTGATTCACTTTTTAAATTATTTTGCTTTTGGTAAAAATTTAGATTTAATGCTTTTTTTCAAAGATACTTTTAGTAAAAATTTAGAATTTAGTGGTTTTGTAAGCTTTTTCATACTCACACTTATGTTTATAAGCTCATTTAAACTTTTTAAAAAATTAAGTAAAATAAGAAAACTTGGATATTTTTGCTTTTTACTAGCAACTTGGCATTATTTTTTATCTGCAAAAATACCACAAATTCCACATTTTTTGGCTTTAAGTCTTGCAGTAGTTTTTTTGCTTTTTAAACTATATAAAAATTATAAAAAGAGAAAAAGAGTAACTTTTTTGTAAAAATTTTTGTTTTTATAAAATACTTTAAGAATAAAAATATAAATATACTCTTAAAATAAGACTTGATATATCTTATTTTAAGGACAATCATGCAAAGAAGGGACTTTTTAAACGGAATGGCTTTAACTATACTTGCAGGAATGACTCCTTTGCAAATATTATATGGTAAAGAAGCCAAAATCGAAGATTTCACTAAAGAATACTACCCGCCAAAATGGCTTGGACTAAGGGGCAGTAATAATGCAAGTTATGAATTTGCACATATGCTAAGAGATGGTGAAAAATTTGACTTTAGCGCTATCAAACCTAAACAAGAATATGATTTGGTTGTAGTTGGAGCTGGAATTAGTGGTTTAGCAGCTGCCTGTTTTTATCAAAACAAATTTGGAAAAGATAAAAAAATTCTTATCCTTGATAATCATGATGATTTTGGTGGACATGCTAGAAGAAATGAAATAGATTTAGAAGATGGTACTATTTTAAGTTATGGTGGTAGTGAAACATTTCAATCACCAAAGGCGTTATATTCTAAAGAAGTAGTAGATTTATTATCATCTTTGGGTGTGGATATTGATGAACTTGCTAAACGTTTTGATGTAAATTTTTATCCTGATTTAAAACTTAGCAGGGGTGTGTATTTTTCTAAAGCTGAATTTGGAGTAGATAAAGTCGTAAGTGGTAACCCTAGAAAAGTAATTTGTGATGATATTCCTGAAGAAAAAAGCAATGGAAGAAGCATTGAAGCCTTTATAGGGGATTTTCCACTTAATGATAAAGATAAAAAAGATCTTATTGCTTTATTTAAAAGCGAAAAAGACTATTTAAAAGGCATGGATAAAAAGCAAAGAGATGAATATGTAGCAAAAACAAGCTATAAAAAATTCTTAGAAGAAAAAGTTAAACTTTCACCACAAGCTGCAAAATTCTTTGAAGGTATGACAGATGACTTTTTGGCTTTAGGCATTGATGCTGTTTCTTGTGAAGATGCTAGAGTTTCTTTCTTACCTGGTTTTGATAAACTTGGTCTTGATCCAATCGAAGGAGAGGCTTTAGCTGAAATGGAAGAACCATATATCCATCACTGTGCTGATGGCAATGCTACTGTTGCTAGATTAATGGTTAGAAGATTAATTCCTGATGTGTCTAAAAAAGGCAAAGATATGGACGAGATTACCTTGGCTCATTTTGATTATTCTAAACTTGATCTTGCTAAAAACAAAGTACGTTTAAGATTAAACAGCACTGTTATAAATGTAGAAAATACAAAAGATGGAGCTTTAGTAACTTACGTTAATAAAGGCAAAAATTACAGAGTAAAAGCTAAAAAAGTTGTAATGGCAAATTATAATAGTATGATTCCATATATAGTACCAAGCATGCCACAAGATCAAAAAGATGCTTTAAGTAAAAATGTAAAAACCTCTCTTTTACACACTAAAGTTATTATAAGCAATTGGGAACCATTTATAAAACTTGGGGTTCATGAAATTTATTCACCAAAAATGCCTTATGCTAGAACTAAACTTGATTATCCTGTGGATATGGGAGGATATCACCACCCAAGAGATCCTAAAAAGCCTATTTGTGTTCACATGGTTTGCTCTCCTTTGGCTTTTGCAAACATCCAAGGGATTGATCTTGATGGAATGGACGCAAGGGATAGAGCTAGAGTAGGCAGAAATTTATTATTCACTATGAGTTTTGAAGAGCATGAGAAAATTATTCGCGATCAACTCCAAGGTATGCTAGGTTCAGCTGGATTTAATCATGAAAAAGACATTAAAGCTATAGTTGTAAATCGTTGGGGACACTGCTATTCATATACAGAAAACAGTCTTTTTGATGATAGCAAAGAAGCACAAAAAACTATAGAGCTTGCAAGAAAACCTTTTGGCAATATCGTTATAGCAAATTCAGATTCTGATTGGTCAGCTTATATGCATTCAGCAATCGATCAAGCATATCGTGCTGTTAACGAACTTTAACAATCAAACTCCTTTTTAGGAGTTTGATAAATCAATCATCGTTTTTGATACCAATATAAATTAAAGCTAAAAGCATATAATTTACTAATCTAGTAGCATCAGGCAAGCCATTCCAAGTTTTACTCATCCACATACCAAACCACTCCGCAGCTACCACTTGAAAACCAAAAAACCAAAGCAAACAACAACAAGTTAAAGCAATAATTCCAAATTTTTTAGCTTCATGAAAAGTTTTTGCATCTGAATTTCTTGCATTAAACATATCCAAAGCACCTTTTAAAGCAGTTAGCATAATAAAAGCTTCAAAACAGATAATAAAAATATAAGCAACATGATGAATAGTAGGATTTGTAATAGCTCTATAAACAATAGCATTACCTAAATAATCAGGTTTAGTATCCATACTCATAACATGCTTTACAAACTGAAAATTTGAATTGTAATCAGTTACATTACCAAAAACAACAATAGCCGCTAAAGAGGCAACTGTAAGCAAAATAATCATTTTAGAATATCTTACTATATTCATCATAGAAAAACCGCAATTGCAATTCATTCTAGTACTCCTTTTTGTTAAATTTATATTAATATATTATAGAAAATATTAAATAAACTTAAATACCTAACGTAATCTTAAAGAATTTAGCACAACTGCTACCGAACTAAAACACATTGCCAAAGCTGCCAAATGCGGACTAAGACTTATAAATGGCACAAAACCTGCTGCAATAGGAATACACAAAGCATTATAAATAAAAGCCCAAAAAAGATTAAGTTTGATGATATTTTTAGTTTTTTGAGAAAGCTCAAAACAATAAGCTATTAAAGATAAATCATCTTTTATCAAAATCAAATCTCCACTTTTTTTAGCAAGCTCACTTGCTTTGGAAAAACTTATGCTTGCACTAGCTAAATTTAAAGCAGGGGCATCATTGATACCATCTCCTATAAAAAGCACTTTTTCTTTTTTAATTTTTTCTTTTATAAAATCAAGCTTTTGCTCGGGTTTTAAGTCAGAATAATATTCATCTATATTAAGCTCATTTGCTATTTTAGTAACACTTTTTTTATTATCACCACTTAAAATAATACTTTTTACACTTTTTTGTTTTAAATTTGCTATCAAGTCTTTAGCTTCGTTTTTAAGTTCATTTTTCAGGCAAACCCCACCAAGACAAATATTATTTTTTGCAAAATACAAACATATAGGTGCTTGATCTTCAAATTCTTGCAAAAATTGCTTGCTTTTTTGTATATCAACACCATTTTCAAGCATTAATTTTTCATTGCCTATTAAATATTTATCATCATTTTCCTCATAAAGCAAACCACTACCCACTAAAACACTTAATTTTCCTTGCAAATTTAAATTTACATTCAATTCTTTAGTAAAAGCCTTTGCGATTGGGTGTGAGCTTAAATTTTCAATTTGGGTGAGTTTTTGAAAATCTTCTTGAGTTAGATTATACTTATAAACACTTAAGTCATCTTGACTTAAAGTACCTGTTTTATCAAAAATAGCAAGTTTTATACTAGCTAAATTCTCTAGCACTGCTGGATTTTTCACTAAGATAAAATTTCTTGCTCCATTTGCTAAAGCACCAACTATGGCTATAGGGGTTGCTAAGCCCAAAGCGCAAGGACAAGAGATTAAAAGCGTAGCACAAGCATGTAAAAATGCTGCATTAATTCCTTCTTTAAAATACCAAAAAGCAAACACAAAAAGCGATAAAACAATAATACAAGCTACAAAATAAGCTGAAATCTTATTAGCTAAATTTGCTAAAGGTGTTTTGACACTACCTGCTTTAAAAACAAGATCTTTGATTTGTTCTAATGAACTTTCAATCGCCTTTTTATTAGCCTTAATCTTTAAGCTTCCATTAATCAACACAGTTCCTGCTAAAATCTCATCATCTTGCTTTTTTAAAAGTGGTAAAAACTCTCCTGTTAAAAAACTCACATCAACCTCAGCTTCACCTGCTATAATCATCCCATCAACAACAACGCTTTCGCCCTCTTTTACTAAAATCACATCATTTTCTTTTACAAAAGCACTGGGTATGCTTTTTATACTTCCATCTTCTAAGATTATATTAGCTTTTTTAATATCTATGTTTTTTAATTTGTTTTGATATTCTAAGGATTTAAATTTAGCCTTTTCTTCTAAGTATTTACCCAATAAAACAAAGCTTATAATCATCGCTCCGCCACTAAAATATAAATAACCATCTTTGCTAAATACCTCAAAATACACAAAAAAAGAATATACAAAAGAAGTAAAGGAACCTAAGGATATCAAAGTGTTCATATCTAAATTTTTATGTCTTAATCCTTTAAGAGCGTGGATAAAAAAACCTTTTCCACAATAAAAAATCGCTACCATAGATAAAAACATTTGAATTAAAGCAGAAATATTTCCTTGAACAAACATTTCAAAATACATCACAATAGAGCTTAAAATTATACTCATGATAAGCTTTGTTTTCATATTTTTAAGCTCTTTGAGTTTAAACTCGTATAAATTTTGCTCTTCTTGTAATATCTCAAAACCCAAAGCTTTGATTTTTTCTTTGATTTTTACTTCCAAAGATAAATCTTTAAGCAAAAACACTCCACTAGAGTTGACATAAGAAACACTTACATCTTCTACTCCATCAATTTTTGCACAAACTTTTTCTATAGCATTAGAGCAATTAACACAAGTCATATTGCCTATTTTTAATTTTAACTCATGCTTCATCTATCTCAAAACCTAAATCTTGCAATTGTTTTTTGAACTCTTCAACTTGTTCTGCTTTTAAATCAATCTCAATGCTTTTTGTTTCAACATTTATTTGCATAGTACCAAATTTATCTTCCAATGAAGCCTTGATTAAATTTACACAACTTTGACAATTAATATTTTTAGTTTTTATAATCATTTATTCTCCTTTTTCTCTGTATTCATATTTATGAGAGTGAAAAATTTTATTTTTTATCAATTTAAAGCCCATTTTTTCATAAAGCATTTTTGCATTTATATTTTCATCTTCTACGATTAATGAAAGCTTTTTACCATTTTTTAAAGCTTCATTGAAAGCACATTCAATCAATTTCTTAGCAATGCCTTTTCCTCTTGCTTTTTCATCCACGCAAATACTATCCAAGTAAAACTCATTTTCACATTCTTTTAAAACTTTTTCATTAATTCCTAAAAATTCTAAATGCTCATTTAAAGGCTTATCTAGCTCATCTGCCAAAGCCCCATCGTAAAAACAAATCGCACCTAAAATTTCACTATCTTCTTCATAAACATATATATTTTCATAGCTTAAACGATTATTTTCTTGAGTGAAGAAATTTTCTAAAACCTCTATAGCTTTTTGATGATCATTATAACCACTAAGTTTATATATAAAATGATCCATTGCCAAAGCAAGCAATTGTATGCATTTTTTAACATCATCTCTCCTAGCTTTTCTGATCACTCTTTTACTCCTTTAAAATCAAATTTAGACTTCTTAGTTTATACTTTTAACTTTAAAACAATATAAGAAAGAGAGAATTTATGGGAAGAGCGTTTGAATATCGCAGAGCCTCTAAAGAAGCAAGATGGGATAAAATGAGCAAACTTTTTCCAAAACTTGCAAAGGCTATACAAGTAGCAGCAAAAGAAGGCGGAGCTGATCCTGATATGAATCCAAAGCTTCGTAGTGCCATAGCTACTGCAAAAGCTAATAATATGCCAAAAGACAATATCGATGCAGCTATTAAAAGAGCAAGTGGAAAAGATAGTGCTGATATTAAAAATATCCACTATGAAGGAAAAGCAGCACATGGAGCTTTAATTATCGTTGAGTGTATGAGTGATAATCCTACACGCACAGTAGCAAATGTAAAAGCTATTTTTAGCAAAAATGGCGGAGAAATTTTACAAAATGGCTCTTTAACTTTTATGTTTTCACACAAAGCTGTTTTTCATCTTGAAAAATATGATGGAGATTTAGAAGAACTTGAGCTTGAACTCATTGATGCAGGACTTGAAGAACTTGAGCAAAATGATGAAGAATTATTAGTCATAGGTGATTACACTGCTTTTGGTGAGCTTAGTAATGCCATAGAAAAAAAAGGCTTAGTGCTTAAAAAAGCAGGACTTGAATACCTTGCAAACAATCCTGTAAGTTTTAGTGAAGAACAACTTCTTGATATTGAAAAATTGCTTGATAAATTAGAAGATGATGATGATGTACAAGCAGTTTATACCAACATAGAATAGGAGCAAAAAATGCTTAAAAAAATCGACACAAAAGATGCAAAAAAATACAATTTTGCTATCATTAGCACCGAAAAAGGTGATATGAAATTAGAATTATTTCCCGATGAAGCACCGCAAACTGTGTGTAATTTTGCTAACTTAGCTAATGATGGTTTTTATGATGAGCTTGTTTTTCACCGTGTGATTCCAAATTTTGTGATACAAGGTGGTTGTCCTTATGGTATAGGTTCAGGTGGTCCTGGTTATGAGATAGAGTGTGAATGTGACGATCAAAAACACAAGCACTTAAGAGGTAGCTTATCTATGGCTCATGCTGGTAGAGATACAGGCGGATCACAATTTTTCATTTGTCACAGCCCACAGCCTCATTTAGATGGAGTACATACTATCTTTGGACAAATCAATCCTGAAGATAAAGAAAGTTTGGAAGTACTAGATAGCATTAGAGCAGGAGATAAAATCAAAACTATCCAAATTTTAGAAAAACTTTAATTTTACATCTCCTTAAAATTGTGCTATGATTTTTTAAGGAGATTAACTATGCATTTTATTTTTATTTGTATTCATCTTATTTGTGCTGTATTTTTTATAGCTTATGTATTTTTTGATGTATGTGTTTATCGCTTTGCTTATAAACACCAAAGTAAAGAAGATTGCGATAAAATCAAAAAAGCCTATACTAAATCAAGTATTATTATCTTTGCTAGTATTTTTATCTTGCTTTTATTGAGTGGATTTTATCTTTTGAGTTTTTATGAAATTAACTCTTTTTGGGATTTTTTTGCAAGTAATTTTGGCATATTTTTATTTATCAAACTTTTATTATTAATAACAATGCTAGTTTTGACTTTTTACTCTTTATTTTTTATAAAAGTTTTAAAAAGAAAAGACCCTTTAAAATCTCATTTAATCGCATTGATTTTATGTATTTTAATAGTCATTTGTGCAAAAGCGATGTTATATTTTTAAAACATTAAAACTAAACTTATATCATTAGCATAAAAAATAAAGGTTATTTATGCTTGGTGATATTATAGATTTTTTACTCACCCTTGCAAAAGATTGGGGTTATTGGGGGATTATTTTTCTTATGTTTGTAGAAAGTTCCTTTTTTCCTTTTCCTAGCGAAGTAGTGATGATACCTGCTGGATATTTAGCTCATCAAAACGAGCTTAACTTTTGGCTATGTCTATTTTGTGGGACTTTTGGAGCTCTTTTAGGGGCTTTGCTTAATTATTATTTATGTTATTTTTTAGGGCGGGAAGTTCTTTTAAAAATATGCAAATATTTTGGAGTTAATGAAACAAAATTTGCTCAGTTTGAAGCTTTTTTTAATAAACATGGTGAAATATCTACCTTTAGTGGTAGATTAATCCCAGGTTTGCGTCAATACATTTCTTTACCTGCCGGACTTGCGAGAATGAATTTAAAAAAATTTATATTTTATACTAGTTTGGGGGCTGGAATTTGGTGTTTAATCTTGCTTATATTAGGCTATGTTTTAGGTAAAAATGAAGATCTGATTAAAGAATATTTGCATTTTGTTATTGTAGCTTGTATTGTTTTTGCCATTATGATTGTAGCTATTTATATCTATATCCAAAAAAGAAAAAAACACTTTAAAAATTTCTAATTTTAAACACCTAGTTTAATTAGCTAGGTGTTTTATAATTTTCTTTGATTTAATATATATTTTTCTAAAAACCTTTAAATTTATATGATTTTATATTTGATTTTTGATAAAATCTTATAAAAACTATTTCAAAGAAAAATGTTATGCAAAAACCATCAATTCAAAATTTAACAGATTTTTTAATCGAATACATTAGTGTTTTTTTAAGCGCTGGAACTTACACAGCAAGAGTGGCAAAGTGCGTTGGAAGGATAGCTAATGCATATGGTTATGAGATTAACATGAATTTTTTCTTTCATCATACCACACTAAATATTTTTGATAAAGATGATAATTCCATACAAAGAACCTATATCATACCCAATAAACACAATCATATTAACTTTAAACTTATATTAGCACTTAGCGCATTAAGCTGGCAAATTCATGATCATAAATACAACCTAGAAGAAGCTAAATTTTCTCTTTTAAAACTCAAACAAAGTAAAAGAAATCCTTTTTTAGCGAATTTGTTTTTAGTATCAGCAGCAAATTCGGCCTTTTGCAAGCTATTTGGAGGAGATTTTTATGGCTGTTTATTTGTATTTTTAGCTACTTTAGTAGGTTTTAGCTTAAGAGTTTTACTCACTAGAATAAAAATTGATTTAAGAATTCAATACATTATTTGTTCTTTTTTATCCTCTTTTATTGTATTTTTTGGAGTGGATTTAAAACTCGTGCAAGAAGCTAATGTTGCTTTAGGTTCTAGTATATTGTATTTAATTCCTGGTGTTTATTTTATAAACTCCGTTATAGACATTTTAAAAGATCATATACTCATGGGACTTAGTCGTATTATAAGCGTAGCGATATTAGTGTGTTGTATTGCCATTGGAATTTATACTACTCTTAGTATTAGTGATTTTGGGATTTTAAGATGATTGATTATTCTTCTATACTTTGGGATATGTTTTTTGCAGCTTTAACAGGTTTTGGCTTTGCTTATGTGTGCAATCCACCCTTTAAAACACTCATACTTTCAGCCATATTAGCTGCTATAGCTCATGGTATGCGCTTTACTTTGATGGGGTATTTTGGCTTTCAAACCTTAGCCATTGCAACCTTTATAGCTTCTTTTAGCATAGGCTGTCTTGGTTTATTTTTAGCTAAGATTTTTAAAACACCTGCTGAAATCATAGCTTTTCCCGCTCTCATTCCTATGATACCTGGAATTTATGCATATAAAGCCATATTGTATTTGATTTCTTTTATACGCTCAGAGGATATTAGCGAAAAGACTAATTTCTTGATTCAATTTTTCGATCATTTTTTTACAACGCTTTCAGTAACACTAGCTCTAGCAGTAGGAGTAAGCGTGACTTTACTTTTGTTTTTTGAGCAAAGCTTTATGATGACAAGAAGTATTAAAAAAAGTAAAAATCACGACCAAAATTAATCGTGATTCATTTTATTTTTTGCCTCTATTCCCATAAGTGCAAAAGCTGTTTTAATACTTAAAGCACATACGGCAAAAAGTTTTAAAAGCTCATCTTCATTACTTGAGCCAACTACTTTATTTTCATTATAAAATTTATGAAATAAAGAAGCTAAATTTTTTAAATAATCAGGAATTTTTTGCAAGGCTCTTGACTCAAATGCATCATTAAGTACTGCTTTTAAATTTAAACTTTCAAATAAAAGATTCATACCATCTTCATTTAAACTCTCAAATTTAGCATGCATAACATCATTTACACTTTTACCTGCTTTAGTAAATACTTGATGAATTCTCGCATGAGCATAATTAATATAATACACAGGATTAGAGTTATCTTCTTTTTTAAACTCATCTACATCAAACTCTAAATGTGTATCACATTTTTTACTAATAAAAATATATCTTAGCACATCACTACCAAGCTCTTCTAAAACATCACCCATTAAGATGAAATTTCCTGCTCTTTTACTCATTTTATAAGGTTCGCCATTTTTTAATAATGAAACCATTTGCGCTAGAATAATTTCAAGATTTTGACTATCATGTCCTAAAAATTCCATAGCAGCTTTCATTCTAGCTATATAGCCATGATGATCAGCTCCCCATATATTAATACACTTATCATAACCACGGCTCATTTTATCTTTATGATAAACTATATCAGCAGCTAAATAAGTTCCTTTTCCATCATCTTTAATAATCACACGATCTTTTTCATCGCCTTTAGCACTTGATGCAAGCCATATTTTACCATCTTGCTCATAAGTACCACCATGCTCTTTTAAAGCTTTTAAAGTATTTTCTAATTCATTATAATAGCTTGTTTCACTCACATAAGCATCAATAAATATCTTAGCATCGGCTAAATTTTGCTTGATAATTTTAAGCATTTTATCTTTAGCCCAAAGTGCTAATTGCGGAATGTTTTCTTCTACAAAGAAATCTTTTTCAAATTCAGCAAAAGCCTCTTTTGCTACATCTACGATATATTCACCTTTATAATACTCATCAGGATATTGAACTTGCTCTTTTAAACAATGCTCTTTCACTGCAAGTAATATAGAAAGACCTAAAAGATAAATTTGATTACCCGCATCATTGACATAATACTCTGTATCAAATTTATATCCTAAATGCCTAGCAACCCTAGTTAAAGTATCGCCAAAAATAGCTCCTCTAGCATGTCCTATGTGTAAAGGCCCTGTTGGATTTGCACTCACATACTCGAGTAAAAAACTCTGCTCTTTTTTATCATCTTTTGCAAAATTCTCACTATCGCCCAAAGCTTGCGTAGCTAAAGAATTTAAAAAAGCTCTTGAAAGCTTAAAATTTACATAACCATTTAAAGCTTCTACACTTTCAAAACAATCACAATCTTTTAACTTAGCAACAATATCATTAGCAATTACCATGGGATTTTGCTTTAATTCTTTAGCTAAAGAAAAAGCCAAAGGTGTAGCAAAGTGGGCTAGATTTTTATTCTTAGGATTTTCTAAGATAAAATCTCTTCCTATTTTTTCTTTAATTTTTTTATAAACTAAAGTTTTCAATGTTTTACCTTAAGCTTTTTTTACTTCTTCATTGTTTTCTTTTACAAGCACATCTTTTTCATTGATTTTTTCAATTTTTTGTGCATCTTCTTGAACAATTTTTTTATCATCTTCTGTGTTCATTTCATCTTTAAAAGTTTTAATACCTTTTCCTAAGCCTTTAGCAAGCTCTGGAATTTTTTTTGCACCAAAAAGTAACACCACAATAAGTAATATAATCAACCATTGAGTTCCGCTTGGCATATGCATTTTATTCTCCTTTATTCCATTGAATTTGAATTTGTTTTAAATCATGTTTTGTACTTTTTAATTTCGAAGCTTCAAAAACTGCTTCTAACTCCCTATAGCTTTTTTCAAGATCATCATTTATGATTAAAAAATCATATCGATCCAAATAAGCCATTTCATCACTAGCATTTTCTAATCTTTTGCTAATATCTTCTATTTTATCAGTATTTCGCTTAAGCAATCTTTTTTCAAGTTCTTTTTTATTTTTGGTTGTAATAAAGACAGAAGTAATATATTCAGGCATTTTTTCTTTAGCTATACAAAAACCTTGCACATCAATATCAAAAACGACACTTTTACCCTCTTGTAATGCTTTTTTTACGGGGATTAACGAAGTGCCATAATAATTTTTATGCACCAAAGCCCATTCTAAAAAATCGCCTTTTTTTATACCTTGTTTAAATTCTTCTTCACTGATAAAAAAATAATCTACTCCATTTTTTTCATTTTCTCTAGGAGCTCTTGTTGTACTAGAAATAGAAAAATAAATATTATCTTTTTCTTTAAAAAGCCTTTGAAGCAAGGTACTCTTACCTGCTCCACTTGGCCCTGAGATGATTAAAATTTGACCACTCAATGTTTATCCTCATCAAAGCTTATATTAATGTTTATATTCATTTTCATGCCTTTTAAGGCTGCTTTTAAAGTATCATCGGTAATACTTGAAGTAATAGTTTGAGCTATGCTTTTACTAAGTTCATTTACCATTTCATCTTCTTGTAAATTTTCTGCTTTTTCTTTAGTATTTACCTTGCCCTCTTCTTTCTTTTCTACAATAACTGAAGCAAGCTCTTCACCTAAAGCTAACATAATATCATTTTCATTTAAATTTGCAAACTCATCTTGTATATCATCTAAAATTGCACCCATATTTTCCTCTATATTTTCCTCTATATTTTCCTCTATATTTTCCTCTATATTTTCCTCTAAATCTAAAACCTGCGCATTTTCATTATTACTTGCTTCTTGAGTATCAAAATCTTGCATTGACTCCTCATCAAGACCATTCAACTCTTCATCAAGTTCATCAATAGCAGCTAGTTCTTCTTTTATTTTATCTTGAGTGCTTAATTCCTCTTCTGGCTCAAATTCCATAGCTTCATCTTCTAAAAGCTCTTCTACCAAAGGTTCATTTTCTTCTACAACGCTATTATTTTCTTTTATTTCCCCAATAAATTGAGCATCCTCAGGCAAATCATCAAAACTCATCTCTTTTTCACCCATTTCTTCAACCATAGGCAATTCATCAAAAGAATCCATTTTGGCGGGATTTTCTTCTATATTTTCTTCTATATTTTCTTCTATATTTTCTTCTATATTTTCTTCTATATT
>NZ_JAKMRZ010000013.1:0-42457 GCF_025772385.1 Campylobacter sp. FU_520
AGTAATATTTTTTACCAAAAATTGTTAAAAAATTGTGATCAAATCAAGGTTAATTTTACCAACAAAGAAAAAATAAATCATTTAAAATCTTTTAGTTTTAAGATTTTATTAGCTTTTACTTGTGGAGTTTTACTAGCTTTAGTTTATCCTTTGTATTCATATACACAAAAATCATTTTATGAAAATGAGAAAACAAAATATGAAAATTTAATAAAAAAGCAAGATGATATTTTAGAGCAAGCAAAAATAAATCAAAAGCAAAATCAAGAGTTTAAAAAACTACAAAAAGAAAATGAGTTAAAGGTTGATTTGTTACAAAAATTTTATGCAAATGCACTTTGTTATAAAGATTTTTATGATTTTTTAAAAGTTTTAAATTCTCATCAAGCTTATATAGAGGCTTTACATGTTAAAAATAATGATTTTATTATAGAGCTTAAAAATGACTATGAATTTTATGAAGATTTTAAAAAGCATCATTTTGTATTAAAAAATAAAGAAGTTAATAATGGAAAAATCATTCTTGTTTTTGAAAAATCTTTATAAAAATTTAGAAAATATCTTTGCTAGGTTATCTGGGCGTGAATTTGCACTAGCTTTGATAGTTGCTTTTGTTTTTGGTTCTTTCATGGTTTATATGAGTGTTTTTGATTATTTTGAAAAGCAAATGAAGTTGTCAAAAGATGGGCTATATGTTTTACAAACAAAATACGAGCAAAAACAAGAAATGATTTCTGATTTAAAAGAAGATGAAAATATATCTTATAACGAGCAGTCATTCTTGAGTTTAGACAAGGACTATCAAAGCATTTTAAAAGATATTGAGAGAAATCTTGCTAAAATAAGGTCTTTGCAAATTCAAAGTTATAAAAGTCAAGATGAATATTTTACTTATTATGAATTAAAATTGAGTTTTGTTAGTGATTTTTATTTTTTAATGCAATTTTTACAAAAACTAGATCCTTATATAAAAGTTAAAAATTTAGAGCTTACAAAATACGAAAATGAACTAAAAATCACACTAAAACTTATTTTTACTCTAGTATAAAAATGATTTTTTTGGTAGAATTTGTCTAAACATGGCAAGCGATCGCTTCTTTCGAAGAGGAAAGTCCGAGCTGCAATAAGACAAGGATTCCATCTAATGGATGGCTAGGGCAACCTAAGGGAAAGTGCAACAGAAAGAAAACTACCATATTTTTATGGAAAAGGTGAAACGGTAGAGTAAGAGCCTACCAGTAGCTTTGGTAACAAAGCTAGCTATGTAAACCCAATCTGCAGCAAGAAGGGGTGGTTTTAGTCTTATAATATAACCCTTCGCTTGAACTTGTTTGCAAAAACAAGTCTAGATAAATGATCGCTCTTGACAGAACTCGGCTTATCGCCATGTTTTACTTCATATAAGCAGAAGCTTTTTTGAGTTTTTGCAAATTTTTTGCTACTTCATCTTGCTTTTTTTTCATAAAGGCTATTGCTTCATTAGTAAGCGCTAAGGCCTCATTAGGACAATCTTTAAAATCAGGTTTTTCGATGAGTTTAACTATTTTTTCCACATCTTCAGTATATACAGCTAGTTTAAACTCATCTATCCATTTTTTTTCACTCATTTTTGATGTACTTCCCTCCAAGCTTCTAGTAAGCCTTTTACTACATTTATTACTTCATCTACTCTAGCTTCATTATTTTCTATGTTTGCTAAAGAAAGAAGTTGTAATTCTCTAGTGTATAAGCCACTCAGATAATGTGCTACATCTCCACCTTTTTCATAATCAAGACAATTTAATAATTCAATAAAAATAGCACTAGCTCTTTTTACATAATACACTCTTTCTTCTATATTTTCATTTTGAATAGCTATTTTTATCCTACTTGAAAAGCGCAAAATCCCGCTATATAGCATTTCTATAAGTTTTTCTTGGGATTCTACACCAGTTTGATTTTGTGAATATGCACTATAAACTGCACTATTTAGCATTTAAACCCTTTCTTATTTTAAGAATTTTGATTATTTGCTGCATTAATCATATTTGAAATAACACTTGCTTGGTTATTTAATTTAGCAATGATACTATCATATGCAGCCCATCTAGACCACATCGTATCATATCTACCTTCTATAGATTTTTTAGTATTTTCTATGGTTTCGTTAAGATTTTTTGATTCTTTAGTTAAAGATTCTTTGTATCCTCCAAAAGAACCATCAGAACTCATTATTTCACCCATAGTATTTTTCAATATCCCAAAGGTTCCTGTTTCTTCTTTATAAACGGAGTATATGGTTCTAGAACTTAAGCCAAATTTTTTCAAAAAGTCACTATTGCCTTGAATTTCTAAATTACTTCCCGAGGTTCCTTTGATTTTAAATTGAATTTTTTGATCAGCGGTGCCTTGATTGATGATTTCAAAACTAGCCTCTAAACCTTCTAAACCAAAACTATTGATATGATCTACTAGGTTTTGAGCTTTTTCTACATCCGTATCTCCAGTTAAGGTGAAAGGATCTCCATTTGCAGTTTTACCTAAATCTATGGTTTCATCATTGTAAGTGATAGTAAAATCACCTTCTTTAAATTCTATATCTCCTTTATCAAAACCACTTACTCTATCGCCTACTAAATCAATATCTTCAAAACCATTATGTCCTACGAAAAATTTTTCAGCCATTTCTGGATCTTCATTGAATTTAGAGTTAAATTTTCCCGAATCAAAAGACAATACCCCATCGCTCAAAGTCAAGCCATAATCAGCCAAAGATAAACTTACTTTAGAAGAAACCTTAATACCATCTGAACTATCACTATCGCCAACTATAACCGTCCCATCTACTGTAATGGTTTGAAGCAAAATATTATTAATTTGAGATTTGATATTATAAATTTCACTAACACCTACAAAATTTCCTTTTGTTCCTGCGTCAGGGTCGTATTTTGTCGCTGCATTAAGATTTACCATTAAATCATTATAAGCAGTGGCTAAACTTTCTAAAGATTGTGAAATAGCTTCGGTATCTTGAGAAACATTGAAGCTTATTTCACCTTTTTGTTTAAGCTCTAAAGTGATATCGGGGCCTATGTCTGTGATGGTATTAGTTGGTCTAGTCATTTTAACACCATCTACACTAAAGATAGCGTCCATACCTTTTTGGATGTGATTTTCATTGTTTGAAGCTACATTGTAGCCTTGTGGAGTGCTAGTATCTAAGGTAATTCCAAATTTACTACTTAACAATGAAGTAGCTTTGCTATCTCTAGCATAATTTGCTTGATCTATATTGCCATCAGCATCAGTTGCATAGCCACCATCAAAAAGACTTAACTCACCACCATTAGTGGCTCTAAATGTAAAAGCATTTCCCTCAAAGCTTAATTCCACTTTTCCATTAGTTTGTTTTTTTAAATCTTTTGCTAAACTTTCATAAGTAGTATTTTCATCAATATTTATAGTAAATCTATCATATCTTTCACCATTTTTAATAACAAAAGTAAAAGAAGTGCTTTCTTCTGGCGAACTAAGTAACTTATCTTTAGGATTTCCACTAAATGTTCCACTTATTTTATCTTTTTCTTCTCCAGCACCTTGAGGTCTAAAACCATACAAACCACCTGCACTAATGCTATCTTTATCAAGTTTCCAACCCATAGCCTCCAAAAGTTTTTCATCACCTGAAAAAGAAATATTATTTTTAGTTCCTGTTTCAGTACTTTGCACTACTAAGCGGTATGGATTATCTTTATCCCCAGTATTGACTAGCTTAGCTTCTATTTTACCGCCTGTAACAGAGTTGATTTTTTCGGCAAGTTGAGCCACAGTAGTGCTTTCATCAATATCGATTTTATAATCTCTTCCATCTTGGGTAATAGTAAAAGAAGTTTTGCCATTTTCTCCGCTTATCCCAAGACTCTTCATTACAGAAGCGGTTTTGTCTTTAAAACCATTGCTTTGATACACGTCTTTTTGAGCAAGTTGTTCTACAATAACTTTCATATTAGTAAGGTTAGATAAAGATCCTACTACTAAGCTTGCAGCAGCACTATCTCCACTTACACTAGGGGATACTTTTTTCTTATTAAACTGAGAGGCATCACCTAGGCTACTTACAGCTGTTTGAAAAGCAAGTAGTTTAGCTTCAAGTTCTGCTAGGTCTTTTTGTCTTGAAGTATTAGTTTCAAGCTGTGAGTTGTAAAGGCCTAAATGAGCGTTCATTTCCGCTTCTTTAAGTTTATTAAGTGTATCGCTTGTTAAAACACCTGAGCCTATTCCTAAACTTCCTAAACTACCTATTGCCATGATTAACTCTCCTTATCAAAAATAGTGCCGATAACACCTTTAAAATGCTCTATTAATTTCATCACTTCTTCACTAGGAATTTTGCGTATAAGTCTACCGGTATCTTTTTCGGTTACATTTACATACATTTCATTGATTTTGTCATTATATGCAAAACGCACATTTGTTTCTAGTGTTTCCATTTGTCTATTAAGCTTTTCTGTCGCGTTTTTTAGTTTTTCATTTAAATTCTCATCTTGATCGTTTAAATTAACTTGTTGTTGCTTATTCTCTTGAGGTGCTTTTTCAACGCTTTTTGTATTAAAATGAGCTACATTTGCATCTCTTTGAATATTGTTACTAATGTCCATTTTAAACTCCTTTTTAAAAGACTTTAAAATACTCTATCGACATAATTTTAAAAAACTTAATATTTAGATTAAAAATCTATATTTTCTTACAAGCAAAAAATGTTCTCAAAAAGTTTAAAATTAAAAAATTTCAAACTTTTTGAATAATTTTTCATCATTTGGAAGTAAATTTCTTGCAATAAGTCTGTCTATAACTTCTTTAGAACAATTTGTCATTAAAGGCCATTCTTTATGATAATCTTCTAACAATCCTTTATTTGTCGCATCAATCGCAACACAATCTTTTTTGAGAAAAATATCTCTTTTTGCATCGATATTATTTACCACACGCCAAATTAGCATATAAGGATTTTCTAAAATAGCATCTGTATCTAAGAAAACTAAAATTCTAAAATGCTTTTTATAAGTTTGTAATTTTTCAAAAACTTGAGTTATTTTTTCTTTTTTATCAATCAAAATCACACAAACTGGAGCAAAGGTTTGGGTGTAAAATTGCTTTAATTTTAAAATACTTTGATCTTTTTCTTTAAAAAGTGAAAGTAAAGCCTCATCGCTTAGAATTTCAAGTTCAACTTTTTTCTCATCACCACACGCATCAAGTCCTGCTTTACCACCATAACAATAAGTGTTTGAAGCATGATCAAGCTGATCGCAAATTCCTTCACTAATAAGCAATTTTTCTTCATCAAAGCGGTTGAGTATATAAGGTATGAGTTTGTCATAATCTTGCAAACAAGGCGCATTTTCATCAACAAAAATAGCATGTTTTACAAAACTCATTTGCCCTACTCCCCAAAAAGTATGCATAACTTGTTTTGCATGAGCTGGGTATTTTGCTTCTATTTTAGCCAAGATTAGATTATGAAAAACTCCGTTTTCAGGCATGTTGTAATCTATCAAATCAGGCGCGTTTGTCTGAAGTAAAGGTAAAAAAACTCTTTCTGTGCCAAGCCCCATGTATTTATCTTCTAAAGGTGGTTTTCCTACAACGGTAGCTTGATAAATTGCATTTTTTTTAGCAAAGATTTTTTCTACTTTCAAAACAGGACAAAGCTCAACAGGGGTATAAAAACCCGTATGATCTCCAAAAGGTCCCTCAGGTGCAAATTCATTTGGATCTACAAAGCCTTCAATCACAAAATCACTATCATAAGGCACATAAAGATGATTGCTTTTGCATTTTGCCAAAATTGCAGGTTTTTTCTTGATAAAACCATAAAGTAAAAGTTCAAAAATTCCTTTTGGTAAAGGTGCTTGAGCACACCAAATATATAAAGGATCTCCACCTATAGCTATGCTTACTGGCATTTTTTGATTTGCTTTTTTATACTCGTGGAAAAAATGGCTCGCATCTTTATGAATTTGCCAATGCATAAGCAAGGTTTTTTCATCAACTACTTGCAAACGATACATTCCAAGATTATTTTGTTTTCCATCTAAGCTTTGAGTATAAACTTGCCCCATAGTGATAAAAGGCGCAGCGTCTTTTTCCCAAGTTTTTAAAATAGGCATATCATATAAAGAATTTAAGCTTTTGTGGTTAAATTCTCCATCTTTTTTAATGCGTTTTGGTGGGATATTTTTTAAATCAAGTAAGGTTTTGAAAAAATTTAATTTTGCACCAAAGCTTTGTGGTATATGCATTTTAAGCAAAGAGCTAATTTCTTTAGCCACATCTTCATAGTCTTTCCCAAATGCTAGATTTAAAGCTTTTTCATTACAAAAAGTATTTAAAAGAACAGGATAATCGTATTTTTTACCATTTTTTACTGCATTAGTAAAAAGTAAGGCTTTAGAATCTTCTTTTTTAACTTCTATATAAGCTAAATGTGCCATTTCAAGATCAACATCAACAGGCTCATGAATGGTTTTTAATAAATTATTTTTTTCTAAAAGCTCTATGAATTTTTGCATTTATATCATACTCTCTGCTTCTTTTAAAATTTCTTTTGCACCTTTTGCTATCATTTCTTTAGCTAAAAGCTCGCCTGCATTAGTGTAATCTTGTTTATCAATCATTCTTTTTTCTTTGAGAATTTTACTTGCATCAGGTAAGCCTACTATGGCGCGAATTTCTATTTTTTCATCAATGATTTTTGCGTTAATTCCTATAGGTACTTGACAGCCACCTTCTAGAGTTTTTATAAAATCTCTTTCTACATGGGTTTCTATAAAGGCATTTTCATCATTTAAACATTCAAGGTATTTTAAAATTTGTTTATCATCAATGCTTTCTATGCCTAAGGCTCCTTGGGAAGCTGCGGGTATCATCTCATCAAGTTCAAAAGCCCTAATGTATTTTATTTCTTTATCCAAACCTAAGCGTTTAATACCAGCTAAAGCTAAAATAATAGCGTCAAATTCTTTGGCTTTAAGTTTTTCTAAGCGTGAGTTAATATTACCTCTTAGAGAAATGATGTTTAAATCAGGTCTTAACGCTAAAAGTTGCATTCTTCTTCTAAGACTTGTAGTGCCTACTTTTGCACCTTTTGGGAGAGCATTTAAACTCTCATAATACTCACTTAAAAAAGCATCATTTACCACTTCTCTTTTTGAAATAGCAGCTAAAACCAAACCTTTTGGGAAAAAACTAGGCACATCTTTTAAGCTATGCACAGCTAAATGCGAATCGCCTCTTAACATACTTTCTTCAAGTTCTTTTGTAAAAAGTCCTTTTCCACCTATTTTAGCCAAAGGTGAATCAAGTAAAACATCACCTTTAGTTTTAAAACCCTCTAAAGAAATTTCTAATTCAGAATGTGTTTGTAATAATTTATTTTTTATATACTCACTTTGCCATAATGCAAGTTGGCTTTTTCTTGTTGCGATGATTAATTGCATTTTTTATGCTCCTGTATGATTTCTACATCTATGATTTCTTCTTCATTATTTGTTTGATGATATTTTCTTTTTTGTTTTGTAAAAAGTTTTAGCACCATCATAAAAAATAAAAGCAAAATTCCTAAAAATGTACTTAAAATTCCTGGTATTAAAAGTAAAATTCCTACTATAGTTAAGGAAAATAATTTAATCATACCAAATAAATTCGTGTTAGTATTTTGCATAGTAATGAGATTTGTCCAAGTCTTTGCTAAAAACATTGCTCCTAAAAACATACTTGCAAAAACTATCATAAAAAAATTTAAAAAACCAAAAAAGGCTATAAATAAAATACTAGCAATTAATTCTAAAATCAAAAATGCACTTAAATTTGTTTTTGCTATCATAGAATTTTCTCTAAGTGTGAAATTACTTCTTGGGTTTTTAAAACTTGTTTTTCTAAGGTATTTCTATGGATTAATTCTACTTCATCATTTTCTAAGCCTTTGCCTATAACTAAAGCATAAGGAAAGCCCATTAATTCAAAATCATTAATCTTTACACCAAAACGCTCATTTCTATCATCAAATAAAATCTCTTTATCATTAAAATGAGTATAAATTTGCTCAGCAAATTCCATAGCTTTTGTATCTTTTATATTAGAAACGATGATATCTAAAACAAAAGGAGCTAGAGTTTTATTCCAAATACAACCTTTTTCATCATGGCTTGCTTCTATGGCAACTGCAACCAAACGGCTCACTCCCATACCATAACAACCCATAGTGAAAAATTGAGCTTTACCATTTTCATCTAAATAGCTTGCATTCATTGCTTTTGAGTATTTATTTCCAAGTTTAAAAATATGCCCTACTTCAATACCTTTGCTTTGCTTGAGCTTATGCTGACATTTTGGACAAAGATCATGCTCTTTAACTACCGCAAGATCTTTAAAGCGTTCTTTATTTAAATTTACAACATTGATTCCTATTAAATGATAATCTTTTTTATTTGCTCCAATAATCATATTTGTTTCATTTTCAAGCTCATGGTCAATATAAAAATCAACTCCATTTAATCCTACAAAGCCGATAAATCCTGGTACTAAACCTGCTTTTTCTAATTCTTCTTCACTTACATCAACTAATTCTAATGCATTTGCTGCATTTAGTGCTTTAACTTCTTGCAATTCATCATCACCGCGTATAAAAAATACTACAATTTTTTCTTCATTTTCATAAATAGCTTTTTTAGCAATAGCTTTGATAGTATAGTAAGGGTTAATTTTAAAAAATTCTGCTAATTCTTCTATAGTTTTTACATTTGGAGTGTGAAATTGTGTAGCAAAATCAGCTTCTGGCCTTTCATCTTCACAACTTTTTTTAGCTCTTTTTGCTGCTTCAATATTTGCAGCATAATCACAATGCTCGCATAATAATATATCATCCTCACCATTCTTAGCTAAAACCATAAATTCTTTTGAACCGCTTCCACCAATAGCCCCACTATCAGCTTCAACAGCTCTAAATTCAAGCCCTAATCTTGTAAGAATTTTACTATAAGTTTCATGCATAAGATTAAATTCTTTGTCTAAATCAGCTTCACTGCTATGAAAACTATAACCATCTTTCATTAAAAATTCTCTACATCTTAAAAGTCCAAATCTAGGTCTAGCCTCATCTCTAAATTTAAGTCCTATTTGATATAAATGCAATGGAAGTTGTTTATAAGAATTTATTTTATTTCTTACTAAAGCCACCATAGCTTCTTCATGAGTTGGCCCTAAGACAAAATCATTTTCTTTTCTATCTTTAAAGCGTAAAAGCTCTTTACCAAAAACATTAAATCTCCCACTTTCTTTCCAAAGTTCTGCTGGAGTATTAAAACTTAAATTTACTTCTAAAGCTCCTGCTTTATCCATTTCTTCTTTGATGATATTTTTAATCTTATCTAAAACTCTTTTTCCCAAAGGTAAAAAATTATACAGACCACTTCCAATTTGTTCTACAAAGGCACCTTTAACTAAAAATATATGACTTGGTAAAGTAGCATCTTTTGGATTTTCTTTTGTACTTATGGCATAAAATTTACTAAATTTCATGATTATTCTCCAAATTAAATTCACATTTATAAAGGTTTAAACCTTCCATGTTTTCATTTTTTAAATCAAACACATAACGCATAGCATTAACTACTGAATCATTTTGCATAGTTCCGCTTAGTTTTTTTAAATTTACACTAGGATGATGTAAAAATGCATTCATTACTTGTCTTATAAGCTTTCTTGCTTCTTCATGGTTTGAGTGTTTTAAATATCCTTTATCTATGGCCTTTTGTAATTGCTCTTTAGCGATTTCATCAGCTTGTAAGCGTAATTGCTTAACTAAAGGCAGAGTTGCTAGTTTGCTTAGATGTTGGAAAAACTCATTTGTCATAGCACCTACTATAGAATAAGCAATTTGAGCTTGGTGTTCTCTTAGAGTTAAATTTTTTCTTACAACTTCTTCTAAATCATCAACAGCATAGACTATATTTTTTTCATTTGTTTTTACATCAATATCCCTAGGCACCGCTATATCAAAAAAATATCTTTTATAATCTTTTTCTTCTAATAAATCATTGGTTATGATAGCATGCGGAGCATTTGTAGCACTAAAAAATATCTCATATTGATTTAATGCTTCTTTTAAATTTGCAATACTTTCACAACTTGCATTTTCACCCAAATCCTCGCAAAGCTTTTGAGCATTTTGTATATCTCTATTTAATATCAATACTTTGGCCTTAGCATTTAATAAATGCTTACAGGCTAGCCCGCTCATTTCCCCTGCACCTACTACAACAGCAGTTTTATTTTCTAAATTTACAAGCTCTTTGGCTTTTGCTACCGCCACTGAAGCAACTGAAATAGGATTTTTAGAAATTTCAGTTTGATTTCTAACATTTGCCGCACATTTAAAAGCATAATGTACTGCTCTAGTTAAATGCACACCACATCTTTGCTCTTGCAGGGCAAATTTATAAGCATCTTTTAATTGTCCAGCAATCTGTGTTTCACCAATAACCAAGCTATCAAGTGAGCTTGCCACAGAAAATAAATGATGGATGGCTCCGCTATCTTCGTAAAAATCAGCCTTGGTGCTTAAACTTTCTTTATTAATCCCACAAAGCAAACTAAGCGTTCTTAAAATATGCTCATTAATGCCTTCAATCTCTCCAACAAAAAGAAAAATTTCAACCCTATTGCAAGTACTAAGTACTAAGCTTTCTAAAATTTTATTATTAGTATGAATTAGCTTTAACAACTCTCTTTTTTTGTCTTCATTAGAAAAGGAAAGTTTTTCTCTAGTAGCAATATCTGTATTTTTATGTGTAAAACTGATACAATAATAATGCATTAAAAATCCCTTTCTATCATACTTTTAATAATATCTTCTAAGTCTTTTATATTGTATTTTTCTATGGCATTGAGTGCATTATTTGCATAAGTATTTAATTCTTGGCCAACTTGATTAAAAATTTCATGCTCTTGCATTTTATTTTTAATCCAAGAAAACTCATCCACACTTAAATCTTTCTTGTAATAAGACTTAAGTATTTCTTGGTCTTGTGGATTTAATTTTTCATATAAATACATATAAGCAAGAGTGGTTTTACCTTCTTTAAAATCATTCATAGCAGGTTTACCTAAGGTTTGCTCATCACCTTTGATATCTAGAATATCATCTACAATTTGAAAAGCTAAACCCAAATTTTTACCATATTCTGCGAAATCATCTTCATCTAAACCAGCGAGTATAGCCCCACACCTTGCACTAGCTTCGATTAAAATGGCTGTTTTATTGTATATCATTTGTAAATAAGCATTTTTATCAGTATTGAAAGTTTCGCTTAAATTTACATCCATTAATTCACCAACAGAAAGCATAACAACAGCATTAGAAATGATTTTTGCTAATTTTAAATCAATCAAAGAAAGCTCATAAAAGGCTTTTGAGTATAAGATATCTCCAAGCATGATAGCGTTTTTAGCTCCAAATTGTGCATTGATAGACTTTACTCCTCTTCTTAATTTTGCCTCATCAATCACATCATCATGCAATAAGCTTGCAGCATGAATTAACTCTATAATAGCACAGATTTTATAGCTAATATCACTTTCGCCAGCTATTTTTAAAAGTAGTTTTGAGCGTAATTTTTTACCACCTTGAAGTTTTGAACTCATGGTTAAAATAGGGTTGTAGTTTAATTCAGATAAAAATTCATGCATATACTGATCGATCTTTTGCACTATGCTTTCCTTAGTTTTCTTATAATTGTATTTTATTAAATTTTACTTTAGTTTTGGTTAAGACTAGCTTTTCTAGGGTCTAAAAATTCTACTTCTAATCTTTTATCTTTATCTTCTATATACACAGTAAAAATAGCTTCACCTTTTTTAAAATCACTAAATTCAAGTATCAATCTTGCTCTATCTATATGAGGATTTTTATAATCAGGCACTAAGGTTTGATCAATCCAGTTTAAATTTCTTCTTAAAGACATCACAAATTGCCTAGGGTATTTTTTATATCTTGAATGAACAATGATATTAGTTTGATCAAATAAAGTCCATGAAAAGTCAAAATAATAAATCTCATCAGGATAGTCAATTTCTTTTATTTTTACACTTGCTTTTTCATCTTTACTTAAGGTAAATTTATAAGTATAATCAAAAAATACTTCAGCCTTTAAAAAATTAAGTATCAAAAATAAAGATAAAAATAAACGCAAAATCAACCCTCATGTCCTAAAATTTCAGCGCTTAATCCTATGTAAAAATCATTTTTTCTCTCATCTATTAAGAGTGAATTTTCCATTTGAAATTGCGCTACATCGCTTTCGTTTAAATTATTTTTTTCTAAAAGCTCTATCATAGCGATATGATCGGCTAATAATTTTTCTAAAACATTTTCTAATGCACCTAAATTTGCATATTTTATTGTTTCGATAAATTTTTCTTTAGGGCTTTTTGCAAACATTTCATCAAAAATATCCATTTTTAACCTTTTATGTAAGTTTGAATTTTTTCTATTAAAGTAGTTTTATCGTTAGCTTCATCTAAGTCTTTAATTTCTTTTTGCCAAGAAATATGTATATAATCCATCTTAGCATTTTTAGCACAAAGTCTGTCTTTTAAGCTATCACCTATGAAAATACTTTTTTCATATTTTGCTTCATCTGCGATTAATCTTAACATCATAGGATCAGGCTTAGCTTCTATACCATAACTAACACCTAATATTTTATCAAAATATGAAAGAATGTTTTGTTTTTTTAAAATAGGTACTAAGCTTTCTTGAGGTGCATTAGTAGCTATAGCTAAATAACAATCATTTTTTTTACAAAATTCCAAAACTTCAAGTACACCGTCAAAAAGCACCACGCTTTGATCATAATGCTTGATAAAATACTTCTCATAACCTTCTTTAAAGCTAGTATGTGAGTAAGTATCAACCCCATAAAAAATCTTAGCATAATTTTGCCCAGGAGTATTGATAGTATCTAAAATAAACTCTCTTTTTAAAGGTTCTAAATTTAAATCTGCTCTTATTTCATTTACCGCACATACTATGGCATTGGCACTATCTATAAGCGTGCCGTCCATATCAAAAATTACATTTATCAATATTCATCCTTAAATTTAATTTTATGTTTGTCTTTTTTATAACTTTGATTATTTTTTAGCTTATATAAGGCATTGGCTTTTGAAGCTAAGGTTTTTTGGTCCAAACTCTCATCTAAACACTCATTTACAAAAAGCTCCAAAGCCTTAGTGTAAGTAGAATCTAAAAACACCGCTTGAACTTTTTCAAAGATTTTAGCATTTTTTTGCATTCTTTCTCTAAAAAGTGTTAAATCAAAATCTTCTCTTTTTAAAGCACTTACAGCAGAGTTGGTAAATTTTTCCAAAGCTCTTACGTATTTAACTCTTAAAGCTTTTTCATCATTTTTCATTCTGCTGCACTTGTATTAATTCTACATTGCAATGCTTCTTGTACTAAATTTCTAGCTATTGAAGCTTCAGCATCTACAATGTGTAAATGTTTATCAGTATGCGGGAAAATGATCTTAGCACCCGTACCACTTGTTTTTAAAACCGTTTGTATGGGTTTATTGAAATTAGAAAGCACTTGATAGAGCATATCAAGTTTAGCTTCATTGCTTATAGTTATAATAGCAACTGAGCATTCTTCTATATTAGCTACTTTTAATGTTTCTACTTGCGCTACACTAGCAAAAAAAACATTCTCATTTCTACTACGCCCAAGCTCAACTAAATTTAAATCACTTTCTAAAACTAGATATGGAATACCTGTTTTTTTAATCTTTTGCACTACTTCTTGACCTAATCTTGCATAACCAAAAATGATAAAATGATCTTTCATTTTTTGATCGCATAAATAAAATTTAGCCATATCATTTTGCTCACCTTCGGCTGCGTTGGCTATTTTTCTAAGATTATTTAAAATAAAAGGCGTCGCAACCATAGTGATAATAGAAACTATAATAAAAATTTGTGCTGTTTTTTCATCTATAAGTGAATTTACTTGCATTAGTGAAAATACTGCTAGTGCAAATTCTCCAATTTGAGAAATACTCAAAGCAGTTTTTAACGCCACTCTTTTTCTTGTATAAAGGATTAAAAGACCATAAATTACTACAAATTTTATCAATAACACCAAACTTACAAAAACAAAAATCAAAAACCAATTTTCAAAAACTATATGAAAATCAATTTGCAAGCCAACACTAATAAAGAAAAATCCTAAAAGTAAATCCCTAAAAGGAACCAAGTCTGCTTCTATTTTATGTTTATACTTAGTTTCAGCTATCAAAGCTCCAGCTATGAATGCCCCAAGTGAATATGAAAAACCAAAAGAATGCGCTAAAAAGCTTGCTCCTATTACGGTAAAAAGTATGGTAGCGATGAAAATTTCATTTGCATTAGTCTTAATGATAAATTTTAAAACATAAGTAAAAAGGTATTTGCCTATAAAATAAAGCAAAACAAGTAAAATCACAGCGCTGACTAAGGTTGTAAATAAAAGCTTTGAAATATCAGCGTTTTGAGAGCTAAATATATCAATCATTAATAGCAGTGGTATCACAGCAATATCTTGAAAAAGCAAAATTCCCAAAGCTTTTCTGCCATATTCTTCATTGATATCGCCACTATCATTAAGTATTTTTAAAACTATAGCAGTGGATGATAAAGCTAGAGCAAAACCTGCTATCATTGCTATATGGTTTGCTATACCTAAAATATAAGTTACAAGCAAAGTACAAACCAAGCCACAAGTTAGCATTTGCAAACTTCCATTTAAAAACACTTCTTTTTTCATTGCTAAAAGGTGTTTAAATGAAAATTCAAGCCCTATGGTAAACATTAAAAAAACTATACCAAACTCAGCCACATGGATAATGATTTCATTCGTGCTAAAACCATAAAACTCACGCACAAATAAACCTGTGGCTATATAGCCTATAATGGTTGGAATTCCAAATTTTTTAAGTATAACATTAAGTACGACAGCAACTGCTACTGCAGTTAAAAATAAAGTTATAAAAGCATCCACTCACCAACCTTTTTTTTGTAATGTTATATTATTTTATTTTTTCTAAAAAAATTAAGTCAAAATTACTTCTGTGTTTGACTACTGCTCTTGATTTTGAAGGATTATCTCTTCTATCAAGTTCTAATCTCAATTCTTCAATGGTATTTTCAAACTCATCAATTTTTGTTTTTAGCTTTAAAATCACATCAACACCAGCTAAATTAACTCCAAGATCTCTTGTTAAGCGTAAAATCATTTTGATTCTATCTATATCTTTTTGAGAATAAAGCCTCATCTTACCATCGGTTCTACTTGGTTCAACCAAACCTTCTTTTTCGTATTGTCTTAGAGTTTGTGGGTGTATGCTTAAAACCTTTGCAACAACGCTTATAAGATACACCGGTTCATCATAACTATGCTCCATTGCATACTCCTTTTAAGGTAATTTTTCTTCTAAAATTTTTACAAATTCAGGATCAAGGCTATTAATATCAGGTATTTTTACATTTAAAATTAAATACATATCCCCATAAAGATCTGTTTTTCTATTTTGTACCCCATAGCCTTTAAGTCTAATTTTTTGATTGTTTTTAGAATTTGGCGGTATGGTGATTTTAACTTCTTTTCTTGGAGTATGTACGCTGATTTTATCTCCAAAAAGTGCTGTTTTTAAGCTAATTTCAACCTTTTTGTATAAATCATCATCTTCTCTTTCGTATTCATCACTTTTTTCAAGCTCTACCTTTAAAATCAAATCTCCTTTTTGCCCTTGAAAGCTTTTTCCCTTACCTCGTATGCGTAGCTTTTCGCCATCTTTTATACCATGTGGAATTTTGATTTTAACTTGTTCGTTATTGATATTTATAGTATGTTCACCACCTAAAATTCCTTTTTCAAAAGGAATTTTAACACTTGCTTGTAAGTCTAAATCCTCTTCAAAGCCCCCAAAACCTCCAAAACCACTTCTAAAATTATTGCTAGAACTAAAACCTCTACCAAAACCTCCAAAGCCACCGCCAAAAATATTATTCAAAATATCATTAATATCAGCCCCGCCTGCATTTCTTGAAAAATCATGAAAACTTTGCCCACCAAATATAGAATCACCATATCTATCATATTGAGCTCTTTTTTTCTCATCACTTAAAATCTCATAAGCGGCGTTGATTTCTTTAAATTTTTCTTCAGCACCTGCTTCTTTATTGATATCTGGGTGATATTGTCTTGCTAATTTTCTATAAGCTTTTTTTATCTCATCTGCGCTAGCATTTTGTGAAACACCTAGTGTTTCATATAAACTATTACTCATTTATTATCCCTTATTTTTTATAAGATTATATCATAAACTTTAGTCTTAGTCAATCAACTTTTATAAGTTTTAAAACTAAAGGTTTTATTTACAATTGTGTAAAAATAAAATTTTATACTTGCATAAATTGATTTTACAAAGGATAATACATGAAAAAAACTATGGTTCTTTCTTTGGCATTAGCAACTACTCTTTTTAGTGCTAGTATTGATTTTAAACAAGCAGATGATAATGTAAAAAGATCTTTACCAACTGATAATCAAAATACTATACTTTCTTATCATGATTCTATACAAAAAGTTAAAAATTCAGTTGTCAATATCTCAACTTCTAAAACCGTTCAAAGTAATTCCTTTGGGATTGATGATTTTTTCAATGATCCTTATTTTAAACAATTTTTTGGTTTTGATTTTCCACAAGCTCCAAAAAGTAAAAAGAATAAAAAAGAAGTAGTAAGTTCACTTGGATCTGGTGTAATTATCTCAAGTGATGGCTATATTATAACAAACAATCATGTTATAGAAGGTGCTGAAAAAATCACTGTAAATTTGCCTGATTCAAGCACTGAATATAAAGCTAAATTAATTGGCGCTGATCCTAAAACAGATTTAGCAGTGATAAAAATAGAAGCAAAAAACTTACCTGCTGCGGTTTTTGCGGATTCAGATAAATTATTAGAAGGCGATGTTGTATTTGCTCTAGGTAATCCTTTTGGTGTTGGAAGTAGTGTTACAAGTGGGATTATTTCGGCCTTAAATAAAAACAATATAGGTCTAAATCAATATGAAAATTTCATCCAAACTGATGCTTCTATTAATCCTGGAAATTCAGGCGGAGCTTTAGTAGATAGCAGAGGAGCTTTAGTTGGGATAAATTCAGCCATACTTTCAAGAAGTGGTGGAAATAATGGCATAGGCTTTGCAATCCCTTCTAATATGGCAAAATCTATTGCGCAAAAACTTATCGAGCATGGAAAAATTGAAAGAGGATATTTAGGTGTGGTTATAGGAGCTTTAACTCAAGATATCAAAAAAGCTTATACTAATCAAGAAGGTGCTTTAATAACAGAAGTTCAAAAAGATTCAGCAGCTTATAATGCAGGATTAAAAAGAGGCGATTTGATCATAAAAGTAGATAAAACTGTGATTAAAAGTCCTATGGATTTAAAAAATTATATAGGAAGTATTGATCCAAAACAAGCTATAGAAGTAACTTATGAAAGAGATAATAAAATCAAAACAGCTAAATTTATGCTAAAAACAGATGAAAAATCGCTACAATATGAAAAAGGTTATATTGATGGTTTAAAATTAGTAGAGCTTGATTCTAAAAATAAACAGCAATACCGCATACCTGAAAATATTAGTGGTATTTTAATCACTGAAGTTACTCCAAAATCAAAAGCAGAAAAAATAGGCTTTGAGCAAGGTGATATTATTATAGGTATTGATCAATATGAAGTTTCAAATTTTAAAGAACTATCTAAGGCTTTAGAATTAAATAAAGGCAAAGAATATGTTAAAATTTGGATTAATAGAGGCGGTATGGTTAGAGCTTTACTTTTTTAAGAAAGGAAAAAAATGACAAATATTTTAATGATAGAAGATGATTTAGAATTAGCTGAGATTATAGCTGAATATTTAGAGCAATTTGATATGAAAGTAGATATTGCTCATGAGCCTTATATAGGTCTTTCAAGACTTGCTTTAAATCCTTATGATTTAATCATTTTGGATTTAAGCTTACCTGGACTTGATGGGCTTGAAGTGTGTGAAGAAATTCGTAAAAAATATGATACACCTATTATCATTTCAAGTGCAAGACATGATATTAGCGATAAGGTTGCAGCACTTGATTTGGGTGCAGATGATTATTTACCAAAACCATATAATCCTCAAGAGCTTCAAGCAAGGATTAAAAGTCATTTAAGAAGAATTTCAAACACCAAAACCGCTCAAACTCAAGTTAAAAAAGATCTTGTATATGATAAATACAAACATACTATCACTATGAAAGATCAAGAAATTAGCTTTACTAATGCTGAATTTGATATTTTGAGTTATTTAATTAAAAAAGAAGGTGGAGTGGTAAGCCGTGAAGAACTTGTGTATAATTGTAGCTCTATTAGTGAAGATTCTAGCAATAAAAGCATAGATGTAATCATTAGCAGAATCAGACAAAAAATCGGAGATGATCCTAAAACTCCAAAATACATTCATTCAATCAGAGGCATAGGGTATAAATTAACTCAATGAATAAATCATCAATTTTTTATACTATAACCTTTGTTTTTTTACTTGCTAGTGTTAGTGTGATTTTGGCATTTTTATGGCTTATAAAATATGATCAGCAAAATTACACTAATGAGCTTAATGCGAAATATTCTTTTATAGCTAATGCAAGATTATTGTATTTTAATCATGTAATTAGCGAAAAAGAATTTTATGAGCAAACAAAAAATTACAAAATGATAGAACTAACAACCCCATCTTCTATAAGAAAAATCATCTACAAAGCTGAAACCATAGCACGCGCTCAAACTAGCACAGGTGTGGTTGAAATCATTACTTTAGAAGATAATGTGTATTTAAAAATTATTTTTGATGGTAAGCTTTATTTGTATAAAGATTTAGAATATCAAGGTTATCGTTATTTTGTGATTAAGCTTATTGCTAGTATAGTGGTAATGGTTTTATTGATTTTATATATTTTTATCATTAGAAAATTAAAACCACTTAGAGCTTTAAAAAGACAAATAGATAAATTTGGCGAAAATAAACTCAATGAAATTCAAAATGTCAGTAAAGGCAATGATGAAATTTCTCAAGTAGCAACAGCCTTTTATGAGTCTATTTTGAGAATTCAAAAACTAAACACTTCAAGGCAATTTTTCTTAAGAAATATTATGCATGAGTTAAAAACTCCTATCACTAAAGGTTTAATTACTTTAGAAATGCTTGAAGATAGCAAATATAAAGAAAGATTAGTAGGCGCTTTTAATCGTTTAGAGATTTTGATTAATGAATTTGCAGCCATTGAACAAATTACTTCAGGTGCTGGTTTAATTAATTTAAAAAAATACAATATCTTAGATCTTTTAGATGAAGCTAAAGATATAGCTATGAGCGATGATGAAAAAGTAAAAATTAGTATAAAAGAAAGTTTTAGTGTCAATGTGGATTTTAAACTTTTTACTACTGCGATGAAAAATATGATAGATAATGCGACAAAATATTCTGATGAAAATTGCGTTACTATAGAAATAACTAAAGATTATCTTTGCTTTAAAAACAAAGGAAAAGCCTTAGATAAAGACTTGAAATACTACACTCAAGCCTTTACGCAAGGCAAGAAAAATAAAGATAGTTTTGGACTTGGATTATACATTGTTAAGACTATTTTAGATTCTCATAAACTCACGCTTTATTATGAATATAAAGATGGTATCAATCATTTTTATTTTAATGATATGCAAAATATAATTTTAAACTAGGAAGCTCATGCCCTTATCGCGTTTAAATGAAGAACAATACAAAGCTGCTAGTGCTCCTTTTGGACACAATCTAATCATAGCAAGCGCAGGCACAGGTAAAACTTCAACCATAGTTGCAAGAATAGCTTTTTTACTTCAAAATGGTATAAAGCCTGAAAAAATTATGCTTTTAACCTTTACAAACAAAGCTAGTAAAGAAATGATAGAAAGACTTAGTAGGTATTTTGATAAAAGCATTACTTCAAAAATCACAGCAGGAACCTTTCATAGTACCGCTTATTCTCTGCTCAAAGAATTAAATCATGATATTATTTTAAAACCTGCAAGTGAGCTTAAAATTCTTTTACGTTCCATTTTTGAAAAACGCACTTTTCATCATCTAAGTGATACTAAACCTTATATGCCAAGTTATTTGTATGATGTGTATTCTTTATTTCAAAATACTAATGCAAATTTAGATGAATTTTATAATTGGTTTTGTCAAAATTATGATGAACAAGCTGTTTATGCTGAAATTTATGAAGATATTTTAAAAGAATACGAAGAAGAAAAAGCACGTTTTAATTATGTGGATTTTAATGATTTATTGATCAAATTAAAACATGTTTTAGTTTCACATCATTTTGAATTTGATGAGATTTTAGTAGATGAGTACCAAGATACTAATACTTTACAAGGTTCATTAATTGATGCTTTTAAAAGCAAAAGTTTATTTTGTGTGGGTGATTATGATCAAAGTATCTATGCTTTTAATGGAGCTGATATTTCTATTATAGGAAGTTTTAAAGATAGATTTGTCGATGCAAATATTTTTACTTTAAATAAAAACTATCGTTCTAGTAAAAATATACTTGCGCTGGCTAATAAAGTTATTTTAAACAATGAAAGATTATATCCTAAAGAATTAATTGTAACTAGAGAAGGAGATTTTAAAGCGCCAAGTTTGCTAACTTTTAATGAATTATTTGATCAATACTCTACTATAGCAAAAATAATCTTACAAAGCGGGGTTAATCTTGATGAAATCGCTGTTATTTTTAGAAACAATTCTAGTGCAGATGGAGTAGAAGTTGCCTTAAGAGAACTTGGTATAGCAAGCAAAAGAAAAGGTGGGGGAAGCTTTTTTGAAAGCTTGGAAGTTAAAAACTTTTGCTCTATGCTTGCAATCGTGCTTAATCCAAAAGATATCATGGCTTTTATACACTTACTTGAATATACCAAAGGGGTTGGTGGGGTTTTAGCAAAAGATATTTTTGATGCTTTATTAAAATTAGGACATTCTAGTTTGATTAAAGGTTTTTTAAATCCTGATAGTAGTGTGAGTTTAAAAAAATACAAAAAACAAAGTTGCCAACTAGGACTTTTTGATGATATTGAGGAGTTAGCCTCGCCTTCAAGGTTTAACTTAGAAAGTGAATTTAATACCCACCCTATTTTAAGCCTTCCTAAAATTAACGAGCTTTGTGCGAAAAATCTTGAAAAAATTTATCTTTTTATTAAAAAAGCAAGCGAGTGTAAGGTTTCAACCCAGCTTGTAAATTTGATCTTAGAAAATGATTATTTTAAAGAAATTTGTGATATTTTAGCAACTAAAAGAGCAACTAATAAAAACTCTAATGTTGATTTAAATAAAAAAAATGAAATTTTAGAAAAAATCAATGCGAAAATGTTTGTATTAAAAGAACTTGCTAAAAATTATAGTGATAATTATAAATATTATAATTTTCTTACTCTTGGTGCTAGTGAAATGAGTAGTGGTAGTGGGGTTAATCTTTTAAGTATACATGCTAGCAAAGGTCTTGAGTTTGAGCTTGTATTTGTAATTGATCTTGCACAAGGAAGATTTCCTAATCAAAAACTCATGAGCATGGGTGGAAGTTTAGAAGAAGAAAGAAGGCTTTTTTATGTAGCAGTAACTAGAGCTAAGGATACTTTATACTTAAGCTATGCAAAATATGATAAGATTAAAAAAAGCAATTATCAGCCTTCGTGTTTCCTAATCGAAGCAGGTATGTGCAAAGAAGAATAAAAATAAGACTTTATTAATCTTTTTATACTATGATTAATAAAAATCATTCAAGGAGAAAAAATGAATAGTGTATTATTCAAAGGAAATAAAGTAAATTTAAAAGGAAACAACATCCAAGTTGGCGATATGGCTCCAAATATCACCTTAAAAGCTAAAGATCTTTCAGGTATTGAAATTGCTCCAAAAGGCAAAACTCAAATTATTATCAGCGTACCAAGCCTTGATACTCCAGTATGTGCAACTGAAGCTAGAGAATTTAATAAAAAAGCAGCAGCAAGCGGTGTAGAAGTAATCGTAGTTAGCATGGACTTACCATTTGCTATGGGTCGTTTTTGCTCAACTGAAGGTATAGATAATTTAACTGTTGCAAGTGATTTTGTTTCTAAAGAATTTGGTGAAAAATATGGTGTTTTAATGGCTGATGGTCCACTTGAGGGAATTTTAGCTAGAGCGGTGTTTGTAGTTAAAGATGGCGTGGTTGTTTATAAAGAATTAGTAAATGAAGTAACAGAACTTCCAAATATGCAAGCTCTAGAAAGCTTCTTTAGTCAAAGTTGTGGATGTGGTGGTTGTGGTTGCCACTAAAATTTAAAAGCCTTTTATAGGCTTTTAAAACTTAAAAACATGGAAAATTTTCTTTCTCGTTTTGAAATAGAAAAGCAAGATCTCAAACTTATACAAGAGCACTTACAAATAATAAGCATTGAAAAAGACTTTAAGGTCAATGATAAATGTTTAGGATTTATAAAAATTTTAAAAGGCGAGCTTAGAGCTTTTATTCTAACTCCAAACGCAAAAGAAATAACACTTTTTCACCTTAAAGAAAATGATGAATGTATTATTTGCTCTGAGTGCAATATGGATGGTATATCTTATGATGTTTTTATACAAAGTACTCAAAATACAAGTATAGCCATCATCCCCTCATCAATTTTTCAAATTTTAAAAGAAAAATACCCAAAAATTAATAATTATGTTTTAAGTTTAATCACTAAGCGTTTTAATACCTTAATCAAAGTTTTAGAACAAGCTTTATTTATGCCTTTATCTTCTAGAATTTGTGATTTTTTAAAAGAAAATGCTAGTAACAATACTTTAAAAATTACCCATGAAGCTTTAGCTAATCACTTAGGAAGCGCCAGAGAGGCCGTTTCAAGAATTTTAAAAGAATTAGAAAAAGAAGGTAAAATCAAACTTGAAAGATCTAAAATAATACTAATTTCTTTGTAACTTTATCACAGAAATACTTTTAAAATTTATTTATAATATCAACAAAAAGGAGAAATTATGAGTAAATTAGAAAGAGTGCTAAGAATAGCTTTAGCCATAGTGGTGTTTTCTTTAGGAGTTTATTTTTCAACTTGGTGGGGATTATTGGGTTTAATTCCTTTATTAACAGGTATTTTTGCTGTTTGTCCTATAAGAGTGCTTAGTGGAAAACAAGCTTGTCCACTTGGGGTTTGCCCTATTTCTAAAAAGAAAAATTAGGAATGATTTACTAGTTTTTCTAGCTTTGGTGTAATGACAAATCTGCAATAAGCTTGGTTGGGATTATTTTTAAAATATTTTTGATGATAATCCTCAGCCTTATAAAATTTTTCTAATTTTAAAACTTGTGTAACTATAGCCTTAGCATAATATTTTTGTACTTTTTGTAAAAAATCACTAATGATTTTCAACTCCTCATTAGTTTGATAAAAAATAACTGATCTATATTGTATCCCCTCATCAGCACCTTGTTTATCTAAGCTTGTTGGATCATGCATTTTGAGAAAAATTTCTAAGATTTTTTCTAATGAAATTTGTTTTTCATCATAAATTATCTTAGCTACTTCTATATTTTCATCGCCACTTATCACGCTTTCGTAACTTGGATTTGGCTTACCGCCACTATAACCTACTTCTGTATAAACTACGCCTTTAATTTCATTAAACACAGCTTGAGTACACCAAAAACAACCCGCACCTAAGATGATTTCTTTATTTGTCATTATTTTCTAAATCCTCGTTTTCTTTTAAAACAAGTTGCATAAGATAAAGTTCTTCTCCATCTATGATTTTTAAATCTTTATCTTCGCATTTTGGGCACCAAAAGATATTATTTTCAAGCACTCCACTAAAATAGCATTTTTGACACTCAACTACTACTTCTTGAATATGCATAATAAATTTAGCATTCTTACACAAAGGACTATTTTCTTTAAAAGTTTCAAAGCTTCTTTGCAAAAGTGGAGGCTCAACCCCACTTAAGCGCCCTATTTTAACATGCACTTCTTCAATAATTTTTCCTTGAGCGTATTCTTCGCAAAGCTCTAGCAAAGATTCTGTAATACTTAACTCATGCATTAGCAAATTCTTGGCAAAAGTTCGCCTTTTGGAGCTTCTAAAATACGTTTTGCTCCATAAGCATTTTCTAAAACCACTCTTGTTTTTTCATTAGCTGTGATTTCACCTATAATGGCTGCATTAGCATTAAATTGTTTTAAAATTTCTAATGCTTTTTGCTCATCTTTTTTATCTACACAAATAATAAAAGTTCCTTCATTTGCAAGCTCATAAGGCTCATACCCAAAAAGCTCACAAACCCCTAAAACTTCATCGCAAACTGGGATTTTTTCTTCATATATTAAAAGCTCTAAATTACTTAATTTAGCCCATTCATTTAAAACCGCACTAAGCCCACCACGCGTAGCATCACGCATTGCTTTTATAGAAATATCTGCATTTAAAAGTGCTAAAACTTCGTCTTTTAAGCTTTTGCAATCACTTTGGATATTTGCCTCTAAATTATTTCTTTCAACCAAAACCGCACAACCATGAGCTCCAATATCCCTTGAAACTAATATGCTACAACCACTTTTTAAGTCTTTGGTATTGATTTTTTGTATATTTTTACCTATACATGAAGTGTTAATATATATTTCATCGCCTTTATTTTTAGGAACAACTTTAGTATCCCCACAAACTAGTTTTACTCCAACTTTATCGCATTCTTCTTTTATAGATTTTAGTATAATTTTTAACTTTTCTATCTCAAAACCCTCTTCTAAAATCAAAGCTAGCGACAAATATAGCGGTTTTGCTCCCACCATTAATACATCATTTACGCTACCACAAACTGCTAATTTTCCTATATTTATATCTTTTAAAAAGATAGGATTTAGCACAAAAGAATCGGTGCTAAAAGCCAAATCATCTAAAATAGCAGCATCATTTGCCTCTTTTAAAACATCATTTTCAAAAATAGAAAAAATTTCACTTATTAAAGCATTCATTTCTTCGCCACCACCACCGTGGGCTAGAGTAATTTGTTTCATTTTATGCCTTATCTTGATAGTATTTATAATAAGCCGCACAAGCTCCTTCACTAGAAACCATACAGCTACCTATAGGATTTTTTGGAGTACAAGCTTTTGCAAACACCTTACAATCATAAGGCTTAGCTAAACCTCTTAAAATTTGACCACAAATACAAGCTTTGCTTTCATCTTTACTTTGCACTTTACAATCAAACACTTTGCTAGCATCTAAGTGTACAAATTCATCTTTTAAACAAAGCCCACCATTTACAATCACTCCAAGACCTCTAAATTCAAAATCACAAGGTTTAAAGTATTTTTCTACTAAAATCTTAGCTTTTAAATTTCCCTCTTTGCTAACTACTCTGTGATATTCATTATAAACTTCAAAAGTATTTGCATTCATTTGCTCTACTATATTTAACACACTAAGCATTATATCAACCGGTTCAAATCCACTTACTGCTATAGGTGTTTGGTATTTTTTAGCAATAGGTTCATAAATGTTTGATCCTGTGATAACGCTTACATGAGAAGGTCCTAAAAAGGCATCAATTTTTACATTTTCATCTTGCATGATAGCTTCTACTGCGGGTGGAACCAAAACATGATTGATATGAAAAAATAAATTTTTTAAATTTAAAGCCATGCTTTTTTCTATAATCACCCCACTCATAGGTGTAGTTGTCTCAAAACCTATGGTAAAAAAGATTATATTTTTCTCAGGGTTTTTTAAAGCTATATCTATCACATCCAAAGGTGTATAAAGCGCTCTAACATCAGCTCCTTTAGCTCTAAGATCAATTAAGCTTTCATAGCTTCCTGGCACTTTAAGCATATCGCCTAATACACAAAAGATAGTATTTGGCATACTTGCAAGCTTTAAAGCTACATCAATACGCTCTCTTGGCATAACACATACAGGACAACCTGGGCCGTGAACAAAATTAATTTCTTTGGGTAATAAATCAGGCAAACCAAATTTCATAATACTATGCGTATGTCCACCACAAATTTCCATGATATTAATAGGCTTAGTAATTTTAGAAGCAATAAGTTCTTTTAGGGCTAAAATTCTTTCTTTATCTCTAAAATCATTAATTAAATCCATTTTTTAGCCCCATATCGCCTTCATTTTCATCGATTTGTCCATTTTGCATTTTCTCTGCTATATCTGTATAAATTTTTAAACTCTCTTGCGCAGCTTGAGTGTCAATTTTTTCCATAGCAAAACCCACATGTATAAGCACATAATCACCTACTTTTAAAGGTTCACTTATTAAATCCAAACTCACTCTTCTTTTAACCCCTAAAGTTTCTACTATAGCTGAATTTAGCTCATCAATTTCTAAAATTTTAGAAGGTATAGAAAGACACATTAGTTAAGCTCCTTTTTCATTTTTAGATAATTTATCCAAAGATCAAATCCTGTTTTTGTTTTGCTATCTAAAATCATAATATCTATTTTAGGATTTAGCCTTTTAGCAGCCATAGAAGCCGCTTTGAAATCAAAGTCAAAATGCTGAGCTAAATCGGCTTTAGTAATGACTAATAAATCAGCCTTTCTAAACATCACTGGATATTTTTCTACCTTATCGCTACCTTCTGTTACTGAAAGTAAAACCACATTTAAATGCTCGCCTAAATCATAACTTGCAGGACATACTAAATTTCCCACATTTTCAACAAAAACTATATCAAGTTCGCTAAGTTTAAAATGATGTAAAGCTTCATGCACCATAAAAGCATCTAAATGACAAGTTTGTCCTGTGGTGATTTGATGAGCTAAGCCTCCTGCTTTGATAATGCGGTTTGCATCATTATTAGTTTCTAAATCTCCTTCAACCACGGCTATTTTTAAATCATCTTTTAAAGTTTTTATAGTTTCTTCTAAAAGTGTTGTTTTACCGCTTCCTGGAGAACTCATTAGATTAATACAAAGAGTATTATACTCATTGAAATGCTCTCTATTATGAGCTGCTTGATGATCATTTTTTGATAAAATTTTACTAATAACATTAATAGTTTTTTCATCTTTTAAAGCTGGATTTTCATGATGGTGATCATGATGATGTTCATGTCTATTAATAGAACAGCCACAATCTTTACACATAATCTTTCCTTTATATTTTTATTTTATTGTATATAAAAAAGTATTAAAAAAATATGAGTTTTATTAAGTTTTTAAAGATAGATAATATACAAGTTGTCCAAGCGCAATAGAGCTATCATTACAAGGAAATTTCAAAGAAGTTTTATAAGTGAATTTTTTTCGATCTAAAATTTCAAGTAAGGTTTTATTTTGAAATACCCCGCCACACAAAAGCACTTCTTCTTTAAAATCTTTTGAATATTCTATAATTAAATTTGCAATGCCATTAAGCAAACCTGTGCTAATTTTAACTTTATCTTTATCTTCTAAAGCTTGCAAAAAAGCATTTTTAAAGCAAATTTCTTTTTCTTTGATGTCAAATTTGTAACTATAATCAAGATTTTTATCATAATATTTTTCCATCAAAAGTCCAATTTGTGCTTCATAATCAAGCTTTTGTATATCAAAAGCAAAAGCGCCAAAAGCATCAATAATCCTACCAAGAGAACTTGTATATAAAGAGCTTTGAGTATGAATTTTTTTAAGATTATTTAATTTTACTTGAGAAAATTTAGCTAAAAACTCGCTAGCTTTACTTTCTAAATTAAAATCAAAAATCAAAGCTAAAGCTAAATTTGCGATATTTTTAATATCTGCATTAATTAGCTTGAAATTTTTAAAATGATTTAGCCTTTCATAGCTTTTTAAATTCGCTCTAAAAATCTCCCCACCCCAAATTTTTCCATCATCTCCATAACCTGTTCCATCAAAAATAAAGGCTAAAACATCATTTTTGTAAATTTTGTGTTCAAATAAACAAGCGCACAAATGCGCATAGTGATGTTGCACGCGAAAATTTTTATAATCTCTAAATTCTTTTACATAGTTAAATTGTGGGTGTTTATCGCTTAAAATATGATCAAAATTTAACCTATAAGAGTTTTGAAAGAAAGTTAAAATTTTAAAAAATCTCTCTTGTATGTCTAAACTTTTCATATCACCTATATAAGGAGAAATAAAAATTTGATTTTTAAAAAAACATGCAAATTCATTTTTTAACTCACTTCCTAGAGCGAGAATATTTTCTTTTACATTAAAAATATCTGCTGTGTTAATATAAAGTGGGTTAAGCCCCCTTGAAGTCCTTAAAAACATTGTTTCTTTACCAATAACTTGAGCAATGCTATCATCACTTGAATTGTGTATTGCTCTATCATAATCAAGATAAAAATCAAACACATCACTAAGTTGCTCTAAAAGTTTTGTTTCTTCATAAATAATGCTTTGTGAGCTTAAATTAGCACTTGTTGCAATGATAGGTTTTTTAAAATGTTCAAAAAGCATTAAATGCGTTCCCATATAAGCTAACATAATGCCTATTTTATTAGTATCTGGTGCTAAGCTTTTATGGATATTTTTGCTATTTAAAATAACTATGGGTTTTAAATTTGAAGTTAAAAGTTTTGCTTCAGCTTCATTAATAAAAGCTAATTCTTGAGCCATTTTAAGATCTTTTACCATGATAGCAAAAGGCTTTTTAGGGCGATTTTTGTGTATTCTAAGTTCATTTATAGCATTTTCATTTGTACTATCACAAATTAAATGAAACCCACCCATACCTTTAAAAGCTATGATTTTACCTTCTTCTAAAAGCTTTGCAAGCAAGATAAAAGCTTTTTCATCTTTGGCTAAAATATTTTGATTTTTATCTTTTAAAAAGATAGTAATTTTACATTTTGAGCATGAGAGTGGTTGAGCATGAAAGCGACGATTAGTAGGATCTTCATACTCGCTTTGACAAAAAGAACACATTTTAAACTCATCCATTGTAGTATTAACTCTATCATATGGGAGTTTTTTTATAATAGAAAATCTTGGCCCACAATTTGTGCAAGTGATGAAAGGATATTTAAAACGCGGATTTTTCTCATCATAAAATTCATTATAGCAATCCTCACAAAGAGCAAAATCACTTAAAATAGGGCTAAATTTTTCACTATCTTGTGAAGTACTTATACTAAATTCATTATAAGTTTTTTGAAGTTTTTTATAAGAAAAATTAAAATCATCTATCCTAGCTAAAGGTGGTAAATTAGCAAAAAGTTTTTCTTTGAAAATTTCTAATTCATCATTACCACACTCAAGGATTATAACAACTCCTAAGCTATTATTATAAATTTCACCTTTTAAATTAAGCTCTTTAGCTATATTAAAAACAAAAGGACGAAAGCCAACGCCTTGCACTAACCCTTTAATATGAATTTCATATCCAAAGTGGGACATCGCTTAACTTAAAAAATGGTATGTGTTTAAATACATTTTTACTAAGGCTTTTATGTTCAAACAAGCTCCCACTAAGCACGGCACAATCAACTTGCTCTTTAGCCTTTAAATCATCAAATAAATCTCTTAAAAAATATGCCAAACTCTCAACAACACCTAAGGCTATGATTTGATTTTCTACTCCAGCAAGCTTAAAACTCATCACACTTCTTAAGGTCTTAGTATAATCAAATTCTTTTTGCTCATTAAGCTTAAAATCTATCCTAACACCTTTTGCCATTTTACTCTCATCTGCTAAAGCTAAAAGCGCTAATGCTGCTTTTTTCTCGTCTTCACCAAGCTCTAAAATCATCCCTACCATGCCAAAAAGATTAAAAAAATTATTAGCCATATTTAGTTCTTTTCGCACTAGGATAAATTCTTTTTCATAATTAGCTAATAATCTCTTAGCAACATCATCTTGACTTATAGTTTCATAAAACTCATCAAAGCTTTTTGGCAAGCAAAGTTTTAAAAGATTGATTTCTTTATCGAGTAAAATAATATCATCATATTTTTTACTAAGTTCTAAAAGCAAAGGCTTTTTGTCTTTAAAATCAGACAATATACAAGAAATTCTTGCAAAATTTTTATCTTCTTTTTGAAAAATCAAATTTTTAAACTCAGGTAAAATATAATCATAACCCCTGCAAACTACTAGTTCATTTTCGATTAAAGCCACTTCAAAATCATCTTCAAAATGTTCTAGCTTTTTAAAATTTAAAAACTTAATTCCTTCTTTTTCAAGCTCAAAACATAAGGCAAACAAGAAAAGATTATCGTATATTTTTATTTTAAAATACTCATGATTTAATTGATGATTTTGTCTAAAAATAGCATTAAATTTAAGTTTCATTAGAGGTTTTTCAACCCCTGCTAAGATTTTAAATTGCTCGTTATTGCAGGAAAAAAATGCATTGATATGTTTTGGATCACTTGGCATTAAAAAATCATCTAATGCTTCATTAAAAATTTCAAAAGCATATATTCCTTTTGAGTTTTTAAAATATATTTTTTCTTTGTTTTTTAATTTTTCTAAGGCTTTTTTTAAATTATCGCAGAAATTTTCTTTAGTGATTTTTATAAAATCTTCTTCTATCTTAAACTCTTCTTCTACAAAAACACCCCATTCATTTTCTAAAAGCTCACCATTAGTATAAGCATTTGCATTAAGTCTTGTTAAAAAACTTCTTTTAGTGAAGTTTTTTTCTTTTTTTATAGGTGTAAAATCTTCTTCTATAACTTTTAAGTCGAATTTGTTTAAAAAAACACTGTGGCTGATATTTTCTAAATTAGAACAAAAGGCTTGAATTTCATCTTTTTCGCCTTTAATTTTAATGATGATTTTTTCATCTTTTTGCTCATAATTATACACATAATCTTTAGCATAATAAGCTAACAAATACTCAAAGATATCGTTTTTAGATTTATAATCAAAAGTAATTTCTAAAAGCAAGTTTAAAACCTTAAAATTAAATTTTTAAAAGCATAAATATAACAATTTTAATTCTAAGGAAAGCTTAAACAAGCTATCTAAAATATAGATAGCTTGTTATTTTAGTAGTTAAATTCAGAACCGATAGCGATTTTTTGAATTTCTTTTTTGTTTTCAAGTTTTAAAAGTGGAGCATTTTTATCTATACCTAAAACTTTTGCTTTTTTACCATCAAGTGACAATGCAACACCTTCAGGTAAAGCATAAACAACAACTTTAGGATTAACAATCAAAAACTCTTCAAGTCTTTCTTCACGACTTTCACCATTATGTCCTACTGGTTTACCTGAGATAAAATGCGGGTTAATTTGGTGAGGGAAGATATTGAAAGTATTGAATGATTTTGGTTCAACTATAGGCATATCATTAGTTGTCATCATAGTTGCACCTGCTACGTTTGAACCTGCTGACCAACCAACATAAGGCACGCCCTCACTTACTCTTTTTGCGATGAGCTCTACTAGGTTATTATTATAAAGTTGATTTACAAGTTCAAAAGTATTTCCACCCCCTACAAAAATCGCATCAGCACTTTTAACAATATCAGCAGCATTTCCTCTATGTACGCTAATTATTTGAAGTCCTAAGCTTTCTAAAGCTTTAGCAACTTGTGCTTCATATTGCTCATAAGTTTTTCTAACACCCGCATAAGGTATGAATGCTACTTTTTTACCTTTTAAGTTGTTTTTTTCGACAAATTCTTTAAGCCAAGGTAAAGCATGGTTTAAATACCCAGTGTCTTTATAGCCTGAACTTGAAAGCAATAAAGCTTTTTGCTTATCTTTTGGGAAATTAACCACATCATTAGCATTTAAAGTCACCCCGCTAAAAAGCATAGCAGCTAAACCAAGAGCACCTACTTTTAACAAATTTCTTCTTTTCATTGTTTTTCCTTTAAAAGATATTTAAAAAATATTTATTTTAATAAATATTTTTTTAAATTAAAATAAATTCTTGTTAAAAAATAAGACTTTTTAGAAAAACTTCTCTTGCCTTGTAATCAGGCATAAATTTATATAAAAAATCATAAAATTCTTTTTGATGATGTGGGTAGATTAAATGTGTAAGTTCATGTAAAATCACATATTCTATAGCTTTTATAGGTTTTTGCATGAGTTTTAAATTTAAGTTTATATATGCTTTTTGATGATTGCAAGAACCCCATCTTGAGATCATTTCTTTAATACAAATTCTTTGCACTTTTCTCTTGTGAACAAATTGCCATTTTTTTATAAAATACTCAAAAATCACTCTAGCACTACGCCTTAAGAAAAGATCTAAGGATTTTTGATTTTTTGCAAAAATTTTATCTTTTTTTATGAGAACTTTTTTATGATTTTCATTAAAAACTAACTTGTATTTTTTACCTAAAAAATACAACTCATCACTTGCTAAAACTACTCTTTTTAAAGAAAGTTCTTTTTCTTTGGCTCTAATCCAGCTTTCATTTTTTTCTAAAAACCTTAAAACATCTCTTTGTTCATAATATAGCGGTATGCTAAGCTTGAAATTTAAATCCCTATCTATCCTAAGTCTTAGATATTTAAGTTTTTTCTTTTCAAAAGCAAAACGAAATTCTTTAAATTCTAAAATTCCTTTTATACTAGTGCTTTGCCTTGCCATTTTTTACTTTTCCATCTATATGAATTGACTATACCGCGTAAAAACTCATCTGCACAAAAACCTATCCAAACTCCTAAAATTCCAAGTCCAGCATAAAAACAAAGCACATAACCAACCGGTAAAGAAACCCCAAGCATAAACACCACTCCACTTATAAACGGAAATCTCGCATCACCACTTGCTCTTAGTGAATTTACCATGACTATATTAAAAGTTCTTGAGATTTCTAAGAAGATTGAAAGAGTAAAAAGTGGTATCATAAGCTCTTTTAAACTTTCTTCAAGCTTTACCACACTCATGGTAAAATCTTGCAAAACATAATTAAGTAAAGCTACAAAAGCACTTGCTACTACACTAAAATACAAAGCTATCCAAGTATGTTTATAGGCCACATTTAAGTATTTTGCGCCGACTAATTTACCTATGATAATTTCATTTGCCACGCTTATAGCTTGCCCTACTAGCATGATAAGCAAAGAAATTTGAAAATAAATCGTTTGAACGCTTAAATTTTCTTTACCTAAACTTGCCACAAAAGCAAAGGCTATGGTGTATTGTATAAACCATATCAAATGCTCTCCTGCTGCAAAACCACCGATGTTAAAAATCTTTTTAAGCACAGCTTTTTCAAGGCTTATCATCTCTTTAATTTTAAGATGAATTTTGAGTTTAAAGCTAAGTATTGCTACAAGCATGCTAAAGGCAACCAGACGCCCAAGTATATTACTAAGCCCTACTCCAAAAAGCTCTAGTTTGGTAAAATGTAATACATAAAAATTTCCTATAAATATCACAACATTCATCAATAAGGTAGTAAACATAACCCAATAAGCCATATTATACACCCTAATAATAGCAGCCAAAACTATACCCATAGCATCAAAAAACAAACAAATTCCAAGCATATGCAAGTAAATCGCACTATCTTTTAAAAGCTCATTTGGAATTTGCAAAAGATAGAGTAAAAACTCTCCATGCCATAAAATCAAACTTCCACACACAAAACCAAGTAAAGCATTTAAAAATAGACTTTGATGAATTGCCTTTCTTGCTAGAGTGTAATCTTTAGCCCCTAAAGCTTGAGCGATCACTACACTACAACCCACACTTAAAAAACTAAAAATAATGATAAATAAATCTGCTACTTGATTACCCGCACCCATGGCTCCAACTAAAAAGTTAGAATACTGCGAAACCATCACGGTGTTGATAATCAAAGAAAAATATCTTAAAAACATTTCCAGCAATATAGGCATACTAAGATGTTTAAGTGAAAGTTGTTTGCTTGCCATGAATACTCTTTTTGATAATAATCTTTTGAAAGTAAAAAGTAATTTTACTTAAAAATTACTTTTTTAAAGATAAATATATTTTTAATTTTGCTGATTTTAAGAATAAACAAATGTATTTTAGAAATTTTGATTAATTATATCATCAAAATTTCTAAATAAATAAAAATTACCCAAAAGCCCCATTTAAATAAGCTTTTGTTTTTTCTTCTTTAGGATTTTCAAAAAATTCCTTACTCTCTCCAAATTCTACAAGTTCTCCTAAATGAAAAAACGCAGTATAATCAGCCACGCGCTTAGCTTGTTGCATGTTATGTGTTACCATGATCATGGAAAGATTATGACTTAATTCTTTAATAAGCTCTTCTATAACGCTTGAAGATATAGGATCAAGTGCAGAAGTTGGTTCATCTAAAAGTAATAATTTTGGCTTTATAGCCAAAGCTCTTGCAATACAAAGGCGTTGTTGCTGACCACCTGAAAGTGCTAGAGCATTTTGTTTTAGTTTATCCTTTACCTCCTCAAAAAGCCCTACTTTTTTAAGACAATCTTCCACCAAAGCATCTTCTTCATCTTTGTTTTTGATCATCCCATGGAGTTTTGGAGCATAAGAAATATTATCGTAAATGCTTTTTACAAAAACATTAGGTTGTTGAAATACCATTCCAACTTTTTTTCTAAGCACAACTAAATCTTGATTTTTAACATCTTTTCCATCAATCTCAACAAGACCATCGATTTTTGCTATTTTGTCATTCATCCTATTAAAACAACGCAAAAATGTGGATTTTCCACATCCTGAAGCACCTATTAAAGCTGTGATTTTATTTTTTTGAATTTCCATATTAATATCAAATAAAGCTTGTTTTTTACCATAAAATAAATTTAGATTTGTTGTTTTTGCTATCATTTTAATTTTCCTTGAAAATATCTTCTTAAAAGTATTGCTGCTAAATTTAAAATCACCAAAAGAGATAAAAGCACTATAATCCCTGCTGCTGTTCTTTCTAAAAATGCACGCTCTGGCATAGCTGACCATGAAAAAATTTGAGCAGGTAAAACACTTGTTGGCGCAAAAACACTATTTGCCACATCAGGTATAAAAGCTATCATACCTATAATCATCAAAGGTGCGGTTTCGCCAATAGCCCCTGCTAGAGTTAAAATAGAACCTGTTAAAATCATAGGCATTGCCAAAGGTAGCATAATGCCTTTTATCATTTGAATTTTAGTCATGCCTAAAGCATATGCTGCATTTTTCATATTAATATCCACACTTTTTAAGGCAGCTTTAGTTGAAACAATGATAATAGGCAAACTCATAATAGCCAAAGTTAATCCTCCAACTAAAGCACTAGAACGAGGCATCCCAAAAAGATTAATAAATACCCCAAGTCCTAAAAGTCCAAATAAAATACTAGGAATACTAGCTAAATTATTTATACACACTTCTATAAAATGCGTAAATACATTTTGCGGAGCAAATTCTTCTAAATAAATAGCTGCTCCAACTCCTATTGGGATACTCACAGCCATACATACTAACATTACAAGCAAAGTTCCAATCACAGAAGCAAAGATTCCTGAATTTTCAGGTGATTTAGAGTCTCCATTAAGGAAAAAATTTGTGTTAAAACTTAGTTTGATTTCTTGCTTTTGAACTAATTCATCAACTAAAGTTTTTTGCTCATCGCTTAGTTTATTGTAGTTTTTTTTCATATATTGATCAACTTCAGAATTTGCTAAAAGCCAAGATTTTTCTTTGATTTGACCTGTTCTTATTTTCCTTTGCTCAGCACGCGATAAAAGCTCATATGAAGGGCTATTTCTATCAGCCTGGGCATAAATGTAAGTTTGCTTAAAAGCTCCTATCCCAAGATATCCTACGCTTGATAAAAAAATACAAAGAAAAATAAGGTTTATATAAAGCCCCATTTTACAGAATCTTTTGAAATTTTTTGAAGCTTTTTTTCTTTGTTTAAAAAGTTTATTCATAAATTTTTCCTTTTATGGAAGCGATTAATCAAATAAACGCTAAAAATATTAATGATTAATGTAATAATAAAAAGCACAAGCCCTAAAGAAAATGCACTTAAAGCCAAAGAGCTATCAAAAGCTTGATCACCACTTAATACTTCTACTATTTTTACAGTCACTGTTGTCATATCTTCTAAAAAATTCATTGTTAAATTTGGACGCAATGAAGCAGCCATAACAACAATCATCGTTTCACCTAAAGCTCTTGAAAGTCCTAAAAGACAAGCTGCAACTATACCTGGCATTGCTTCTGGTAAAATTACTGCAAATACGACTTCTTTTTTAGTCATACCTAAAGCATAAGCTCCATTTATCCTTTTTGAACTTACAGCTTCAATGCAATCTTGTGAGAGTGAAGCTACTATAGGAACTATCATGATACCCATGATAAAACCTGCACCTAGGGCGCTTTGAAAACTAGCTTTGATACCAAAAAGAGAAAAAAACCACACTATAAAAGGAGCTACAACTATGGCTGCGAAAAATCCAAAAACTACAGTAGGAATTCCTGCTATGATTTCTAAAATAGGTTTTAAATAGTTTTTAGATTTTTTACCCGCAAATACTCCAAGATAAATAGCACACATTACACCTAAGGGTAAGGCTGTTAGCATTGCTATTAATGAAATATAAAAAGTTCCCCAAAATAAACTCAAAGCACCAAAAACCCCATGCTTGCTACTTCCATCAGCACCTACAAATGCAGCATCTGCTGCCCACTGACTTGAGAATAAAAAAGTAAATACACTTTCTTTTTGAAAAAATTTTAATGCTTCAATTAAAATAGTTAGCATAATAGCAAAGCTTACCACTACGCTAACAAAAGCACAAAGAAAAAGCGTTAATTTTATTATTTTTTCTTTTATCAATTTTTCATCCTAAATCAAAAAACTTTCCCTGCTTTAACAAGCTCATCAGTTAATAAACCTTTTTCTTCTATATGTTTTTGGGTTTGTTTTAAAGTTTTTTCATCCAAAGGAACTAATCCTATTTTTTCTAATTCTGCCCCACTCTTAGCTAAATCATCACTCATGTAAATTTTTGCAAATTCAAATACTTCTGGATTTTTCTTAGCATTCATATATATAAACAAAGAACGAGCTAGTTTATATTTTCCTTCGGATATATTTTTCTCATCAGCTTTTACACCATCAATGTAAGCAGCATTAATCTTATCATCATTGCTAGCTAAAAATCCGTATCCAAAAAGCCCAAAAGCTTCCTTATCAACAGAAAGTTTTGAAACAATTAAATTATCATTTTCGCCACTTGGTATAAATACTCCATCTTGACGTATAGTTTTATATACACCTTTATATTCTGGAATTTTTTTAGAAATATCTACCATTACAAGCTCTTCTATACTATCTCTTGTTCCTGAACTTGATGGAGGACCATAGATTGTAATTTTTCTATTTGGTAAATTTTTATTGATTTGTTGCCAATTTGTGTAAGGATTTGGGATTAATTTTCCATCTTGCGGAATTTCTTTAGCCAAAGCTAAAAATAACTCATGTAAGCTTATATTTAACGGGGCATTGATTTTATTTTGAGCCAAAACTATGCCATCATAACCTATCATAATCCCGACTATATCACTCACACCTGATTTTTTACAAGTTTCAAATTCACTTGGCTTGATTGCTCTTGAAGCATTAGAAATATCAGTAATTCCCTCGCAAAACACTTTAAAACCACCACCTGTACCAAGACTTTCAACTATAGGTGTTTTTGTATTTTTTATAACAGCATATTCTTCAGCAACAAAAGAAGTAAAAGGATAGACAGTAGATGAACCTGCTATTTTTAATTCTGCTGCGTTTAAACTAACAAAAGCAGCTACACTTAAAGCTAAAAGTTTTTTCATTTTTTCTCCTTAGTTAAAAAAAGTAATGAAAATTTAAAAAAACTTGGAAACATTTTGGATACATATATTTTTTGATATAATTTTTATATGTTAAATATTATTTTGATAGAAGATGATAAAGACTTAAACGAATTAATCACACTAGGACTTAGTCAAGAAAATATAAAAATTTATAGTTATTTTGATTTTTTTGACTTAGAAAATTTTCTAGATACAAATGAAATAGACTTAATCATCATGGATAGAAATTTACCAAGTGGCGATAGTGTAGAGATGATAAAACAATTAAGAAAAAAAGGTTATATGGAGCCTGTGATTTTTCTTAGTGCAAAGACTTTACAAAAAGATATTTTAGAAGGTTTTGAGCAAGGCTGTGATGATTATATATGTAAACCTTTTGATTTTAATGAGCTTTTATTTAGAATCAAAGCCGTAACTAAAAGAAATAAAACTCCAAAAGAACAAATTTCTTATCAAGATTTTACCTTATATATAGAAGAAAGAAAACTAACCTATAAAACAAATACATTTGAAAATTTATCAACCCTAGATGTAGAACTACTCAAGTGTTTTTTTAATCACAAAAATCAACTTCTAAGCCGTCAATTTTTAAGTGAGCAAGTATGGAAAAATGACACAACAAGCGATAAGACAATCAATACAGCTATTTTAAGATTAAAACAAAAAATTCCACAAATTAAGGAAAATATCATTTCAGTGCGTTCGGTGGGCTATAAATTGTGCTAAAAATAAAAACATTTTTCCTTTTTACACTTGGATTTTTTTGTATTGCTTTTTTTATATTGTTTTATTTTTTCAATGAAAGCTATATCAATACTACGGTAAAAAACACTTATGAGCAAAAACTAAAAACACTCAATGATGTTTTACAATTTCAGTTATTAGATACACTAAATTCCAATAACATCAAGCAATTTGCTCAAAATACTAGAGCAGATTTTATCATTAAACAAAATGATGATATTTTTTCATCATTAAAAGATTATTCTTATTTTTTAAATCACTTTGAGTCTAATTTTACCCATGATTTTTACAAACAAAAAGAAATTTATTTTAAAGCTTATGCTTATAAAAACTATCAATACATCATCATTGTATATCCTAAAATACACTCTTTGGTGCAAAATTTTTGGATTAAAAATATTATTATTTTTTCTTTCTTTTTACTTGTACTTGTTGTGTTTTATTTTATTGTGTTTTATTTTTTCAAAAATTATTTTCAAGAATTATTATTGTTTGTTAAAAGTATCAAATCAAATACTAATTTCATTTTAAAATATAATTTCGTTTATGAATTAAAAAATTTAAATTTACGCTTATTGAAAATTAAAAAATTACTCATCAAGCAAGAATTAAAAAACAAAAAACAAGCTAAAAAAATTCAAACCAAAAACACCCAACTAAGCAATGTAATCAGTGCTATATCACATGAGCTTAAAAACCCTATAAGCGTTATAGATTTGAGCTTGCAATCTTTAAAAGAAACTAATGGTAAAAATATGAAATTATTTTTACTTGAAAAAATTCACAAACAAAGCCTAAAAATCAACCAACTAACACACAAACTCAATTTTGTTTTTAATCTTAATTTTGATTCTTTAAATTTAGAAAAATTCGACCTATATGCTTTAAGTAAAAATTTATTAGAAAGTTTTAGAGATGATAGGTTGAAAATTCAAGGCCAAACAAGCTTTATCAAAGCGGATAAATTTCTCATAGAACAAGTTATCATTAATCTAATAGATAATGCCCTAAAATACAGCAAAAAAGAGGTACTAATCATTGTAGAAAATCAAAATTTTACTATCATAGATCAAGGTATAGGCATAGAAGAAAAACATCTTAAATTTATAACAAAAAAATTCTACAAAGCAAACTCGACACACAACAACTCTTTTGGACTAGGATTGTTTTTAGTTAAAAAAATACTCACTTTACACAAAAGTTCTTTAAAAATTCAATCTAACCCACAAAAAGGTAGCATATTTTCTTTTAGTATTAGCTAATCACTCTCTTAAAAAACCATATTCATAAATTTTTGGTTCGATTTTTTTAGCTAAAACATCTAAAGCTAAATTCAAATCATTAAGCAAAATTTTATAATGCTCATCTTTTGCTTTACTAGGTATGTTCATCTTACCTTTTTCGTCTCTACCTTGAAAAAATTCTTTTATATCATACAAAGAAGCATTTACTAAATACCCCGCCTTTTCTTTATGTGTGTGATAATGCTTAAAAAGTTCTTTGCCTGCTTTTAAAAGTTCTTTTGCTTCATTAGAAAATTCCACCTTATCTAATTCATCATCAAATAAAACATCTTCATTTTTTATCTTGCCATTTATAAATTTATACATAAAATCACTCTTAAATGCTTCTTGAGTAATGCCTAATTCTTTCTCGCTAAAAGGTATGAAGTGATTTACACCTTCTTTTGCGCTAATTTTATTTTGTCCATGAAAAAGCATAAAAGCCAAACAATCACTTTGAAATTCTTTGTCGTTTTGATATGCTTTGTTTGGGTATAAAAACTGATCTCTATTATTTAGCCAAGTAGCTTTTATAGCATGGCGTACTGAAAAATAAACTGCGGTATCAATAAGGTTTTTTTGATTTATATTTTGAAAAATTAAATGCGCCGTCCCTTTCTGATTTAAAATTGCAACATGGTTATTTTGTTGAAAATCAGGTGCATCGGTCATCAATACACCTATTCCATTATCTTTAATATTAAATTTTCTAAGCCATTTATTTATACTTTCTTTTTTATCGTTATAAAAATTTTTCTTACCTAAAAAATTTCCATTTTCATTAAAAACATCAAGCCTTACCTTTTTAAGCTCATCTTTTTGACTCATATCCCATATCAAAAACCCTATAGGAAATTTTCCTTTTACATTATCAAAAGTATAAGAAGGTGCTATGAAGCCTTTTAAAAATTTAGCCTTAAAAGTTTCTCTAAAATCATCAAAATTAGAACTATTTACATATTTTAAAGTAGAAAAAGTAGCTAGCATAGCTCCATCGATCTCACAATATATTCTTATATAAAATTGTGTAAAAAGTTCGTTATTAGCTTTACCTAAGATATTTTTGTATTTTTCACAAATTCTATTTTCTCTTGCTACTTTTGCCTTGTGAATACCTGTTTTTGTAGCAGTTTTTGAATTTCCTGCTTCTGCATAAGGCGGGTTTATAAAAATGATAAGTTTTTTGCGTTTGTTTTCATCTTTTAAAATTTCTTGTAAATTTGAAGGTAGTTTTGATTTATAAATGACATTGCCTTTATCATCTACTTTATCAAAAAATTCATCATTTAAAAAGTCAAATTGAAAAACATGATTTTCAAATAAATTTGCACCATTTCTTATACGCTCATGTATTACATCAACATCTGCTTTATCTATGGTAGAGCAAAAAATATTTTTTGCATTTGTGAAATTTGCTAGTAAATTTCCAGTCCCACCAGCACAATCCCATATATAGTATTTCTCTTCATAGTCTTTGCCTAAAGTTTTTGATAAATACTCGCATGCTTTATCCACCCAAATTCTTGGAGTAAAAAACGCTCCCTTTCTTTCTCTAATGTCTTGATCTACAAGCAAATCCCTACGCTCTATCATATAATCCCAAAATTCCTCCAAAGGTGGACGCTCATAAATAGCCCAAAAATCTTTATGTGCTTTTTGATTGTCTTTAAAGCCCGTTTTTTCTGTAGCGATAGAGCCTAGATCTGTCTTTTTGGCATTAAATTCATAATGATCTTTATTTAAAATAGCAAAAAGCTTTTCTACTATAGTTTGATTTTCATTTGAGAGTAAATCAGCTAGGTAAAAGTCTGCATCGATAATGCCGTTTTTCTTTGCTAAATCCCAATCTATACTTATGCTTTCTTTTACACTTTTACTCCATTTGTGATATATGCTTACAAAGTTGTTTTTGTCGATTTTAAATTTGCTTATGTTTTTGTTTGTTAAATTTTCTTTTATGAAATTTTTTAATTCTTCATCATTTTTCTCATAGTAAAAAATCAAAGCTTCGTTTAAAATTTCATCTAATTCTTTTAAAAGTTTTAAAAACTGCTCGCTTGTGTGTTTGCTAGCTGCTACACCCCAAACCCTATCATTTTGATAAAAAATTTCTTGAATTTTATAATAAGGTAAAAATGCGATTTTTTCAGCATCAAATGCGCCTATTAAAGCAGGTGTTTGCATGGTATGAAAACTTCCATTTTTTATAGTCATAATGAGTTGAACAAATGATTTTTTAATATCACTTATGCCTTGCTTAGCTTCAGCCCAAAATAAATTAATCTCGCCTAAGTCTTTATGCTTTTGTGTGACAATAAAATCAATACTAGAACCAACTATAGAAAATTTTGAAAAATACGCTTCACGCACTTTGTTTTTTAAAATTTCTTCATTTAGCTTTAACCATTCTTGCATTTTTAACCTTTGATAATAAATAAACTTACAATTTTAAACAAAATAAAATTATTTTTCAATTATTTTTGAACTAATGATTTTAAT
>NZ_JAKMRZ010000014.1:0-30659 GCF_025772385.1 Campylobacter sp. FU_520
AAATCTAGCTTGTAAAATATCTGAAAAAAAATCACTTTTTGACAGTTTTAATCTTAATTTTTCTAATTTTTCTAAATTTTTTTCTTTGATAGCTTTTTTACATTCATTGATAAAAATTTCACTTTGTTTTATTTGTTTGTTGAGTTTTTCTTTACATTGTTTTAATTTTTTTTGTGGATTTTTTGCTTTTGTTAGAATGATATTTTTTTCAATTTTTTCTTTTAAAAACTCTTCACAAATTTCTTTAAAAGGCTTTTCAATGGTTCCTTCTATCCTCGCTCCACCTTCTGTGGCATTGTAGGTTTTGATTTTTAATATATCTCTAGCTAGAGCTATGTCTTTTTCAAAACTTTTTAAAAACAAATACCATGTAAGTTGGGTTTTTACCTCTCCATTGCCTCCATAAGCGCAGATTGTTTTATAAACAATCTCTTCATCTCCCTGATCGCCATATAAATGTTCTTTCGGATGTGATTTACCATCATCACTATAAGCTAAGTCTTGTCCTATTAAAATAATATTTTCAAATCTTAAAGCACCAGCTAACTCATAAGCCATATTAGCCACACTCATACCATTTCCCAAAAAACCATATTCATTTAAGCCAAGTTTGCTTTCAAAAAACAAAGGCCTTAAAACAAGCATATAATTTCTATTGTTTTTTTCTAAATATTCTATGGTTTTAGGATGAGTTAAAGAAGCAATGATAAATAAAATATTTTTATCAAAATCACCAAAATCGTTATTAAAAAATTCACTAGTCATATCTTCTCTTTCTAGAGAAAAAACATAATCAGGCTTGATTCCTTCTTTAGCTAAGATAACATAAGAACTGTCAGCACTAAAAATTACAGCGTTTTCTTGGTATTTTTTTAAAAGTGGAAGTTGTTTCATCAAGGAAGGGCCTGTTGAAACTATAATGGCATTTTTTGCTTTTGCCTTTCTGTCTTTTATTAGATTCTTAAAAGGCACATGAGTGATTATTTTTTCTAAGTTTATAACATTATGTTTTATTCCTATTAAGGCATCTTTTGGGTCATTGCCACGAGTAAGCATTAAAGTCTTAACTAAATTTAATAAAATTTGCATCACATTTTGTGCATTTGGCATGTAAAAATTAATATAAAAATCATTATAAAAATGAAAATTGAAAATTTTTAATGTATATTTGATTTGCGGATAATCAAATAAAACTTTAAGTTGAGCGGTGTTGACATTTGGTGTAAAAAATAAAATAAGTTTTTCTTTTCTAAGAAGTGTAGTAAAATCAATCATATGAAAAGCTAAGTATAAAATTTCTAATTCTTCTTCAAAAACTATGATATGTTTTAAGTGTTGATTTTTTAAAAGCTCTATAAAAAATTTTCCATCGCCAAAACCATAAAAAAACAACACTGGATATAATTCAAATTTTTCATAATCAAAAGAATGATTATCATCTAAAAAAACTTGATTTTGTGTATCAAAAATTTTGTTTTCTATAAGCTGAAATCTTTGAGTATTAGTTATCTTTCTTAATTCGTAAGCTAATATTTGATCAACTTCAAAAAGAGCTTGAGTATTTTTTAAAAATAATTCTTTGTTCATTATAAAATCCAAATTTTTGTTTTATTATAGCAAAAGTATGATTTTTTTAATAAAAACATTAAAATCGCGTATTTTTAATTCATATGGGCTATAAACTGCGCTTGATTTATTGAAAATAATCTTCTTTTAACGCTTGTCCAAATTCTATATCACAACTTGCTTTTTTGCCAAGTATGATAGGCAAAAATTTAGGATGTAATCCAAGGTTTGGTCTTACACTTTTTACATTTTCTAGTGTAAAAATTTCTCCTTTTTTGATGTCTTTACTAGCATATAAGCTTCTTGCAAAATGGCGATTTTTTAAAGTTTTTTCATCTATTGTTAAGCTAGATTTGCCTAGCGCTTGCTCACTTAAACGCACCATGGAACACATTTGTTTAAACTCTTCATAGTTAAGACTAAATTTAGCATCAGCACTATTTAAAGTTTTATCTAATATAAAATGTTTTTCTATTACTCTTGCGCCAAGAGCTACAGCTAAAGTAGGTGCTAAAAATCCCTCGCTATGATCGCTTAAGCCTACTAAGGTTTTAAATTTTTCTTGTAAAGTTTTGATGGCATTTAGATTTAAATCACAAATTTGTGAAGGATAAGCTGAAGTACATTTAAGTAAAATCAAATTTGAATTGTTTTCTTCTTTAAAAATTTTAACAACCATTTCAAGTTCTTCTTCGTAAGCTATACCTGTAGAAACTAAAGTAGGTTTATTTTCTTTTGCTACATAACGCACAAAATCATAATCATTTACCTCAAAAGAAGCGATTTTATAAGCTGGTGGATTAAATTGTCTTAAAAAATTCACATCTTCTTTAGAAAAAGGACTAGAAAAGCAGATTAGTCCTTCGTTTTTGGCACATTCAAAAAGTTTTTCATGCCACTCATAAGGCGTTTTAGCTTCTTCGTATAGTTCATATAATTTGTGTCCATGCCACAAACCACCTTCGATGATAAAATCTTTTTTATTAGAATTTAGTGTCAAGCTATCTGGGATGTAGGTTTGAATTTTTATAGCATCAGCTCCTGCTTTTTTAGCTGCTTGTATAGTTTTTAAAGCTACTTCAAGGCTGTTTGCGTGATTTGCTGAAAGCTCGGCAATGATGAAAACTTTTTCATTTAAACTGAAATTTTCTATAAACATTAAAAACCTTTTTTTAATTTAAATAAAAATTTACTATATTTTATATTTTAATTATTAATTGTGATTAAAGGTTTATTTAGTAAAATAAATTTAATTAAGTTATCTAAGGAAAAAGCTATGACTAAAACACTTGAATATTCGATTTATCATTTTTGTGAACACATTTTAAAACTTAAAATTGCACCAACAAGTGTGATCAGAGGTGAGTTTTATGGAGCTTCTATACCTTTATATTTTAAAGATGAGGAGTATAGTTTTTACTTATTTTTTCAAAAAAAAGCTTTAAATGAAATTGCGTTGTTTTTACTACATGAAGAATTAAAAGAAGATGGATTGGCAGATTTGGTAAAAGAAGTGGCTAATCAAATCATAGGTTATGCTAAAAAATTACTTAATGATACCAATGGAAAAGATGAATACCGTTTGGGAGTTCCTGAGTATTTAGGGCGTATTGATGGATTTTCAAAAATCAAGCTCAAAGAAAAATTTACCTATGAGATGAAAAATGCTCGTTTTAGAATAGGTTATAAAAAATTATGATAGAAGATCATTTAGGATTATTGCAATCTTATGAAGATATTTTAGATATTAGTGTTGATTTTGTTAGTGAGCTTGGCACAACTAATATGAGCGTGAGAGATCTTTTAAAACTAGAAGTTGGTTCTGTGATAGATCTTGAAAAGCCAGCAGGTGAGAGTGTGGAGCTTTACTTAAATAAAAGAATTTTTGGTAAGGGCGAGGTAATGGTGTATGAAAAAAACCTTGCCATAAGAATTAATGAGATTTTAGATTCAAAATCAGTGTTGCAGTATTTTAAAAAAGAATTGCAATGAAATTTATTTGGATTTTACTACTTGCCTTGCCTCTTTTTGGGGCAAAAATTCTTGATTATAATATCTATCCAAGAGAAGATAGGGTGGATATTACTTTTTCATTTGATGTTCCTTATAAAGAAGGTATTAGTCAAAAGAGAAAAGATAATATTATCATTTTTACTTTAAATGCTCAAAGTGCTAAAGAAGAAGATAAGATAATAAATTCTAATATTGTTAAAAAAATAAAAATCTTTTCAGAGGGTAAGAAAACTTTTATAGCTTTAAGTATTGGCGATAAGATACAAATTAATGCAGATACAATTGGTGAGTATGGTTTAAGATTGCGTGCGCAAAAAGAGGGTGCAAATTTAACTACCAAAAAAAACTTAAATGAAAAAAATGAGGAAATAAAAATGCAAGAGTATGATTTTACAAATTATATTTTAGTTGTAAGTGTTTTGATACTTTTGCTTATTGGACTTTGGTTTTTAAAAATGTATTTAAGACAAAAACATCCTTTAGATAGAAATTTTACTTTGATTTTTCAAAGACCGCTTGACAGACATAACCAACTTGTAGTTTTTGAGTATGGTTTAAAACGTTATACTATGATTATAGGAAATTCTAATGTGGTATTAGAAACGAGCGAAGCTTTGGTAAAAAATGAAGAGCAAAATAAAACACCCCAAAAGCCAAAAGAAAAAGATTTTGACTCTTATTTTGAAGAAAATAAACAAAGATTGCAAAATTTACTTTTAAAACAAAATAATTAATTTTTTTGATTAAAAGCTAAAATGATAAGTTTTGGTTTTGAAATCTTTTTAATCTCTTCTTTTGAAAAATAAATTTGCTTTTTATCTGAGTAAATATACAAAGTGTGATTTTTTAGCATAAAATTAAGATTTATATCAGTATCTTTTGCTAATTTTTTTGCTAATGCAAGAATGAAATTAAGCCAAGTTAATATATGATTGTTTGGTAATAGTTCTTTGATATGCTCAATGGCAAATGGATTGATTTTTTTACCATTGGCCTTTAAAAGAGTAGAAATAAGTAAAATTTCTTTGTGTGAAAAGCCAAAATGCAATCCATTTAAAGCCATATAAGCACTATGCTCATTAGCAAAATAAAAATTAATTCTTTCGCCTATGTGGGCTAGTTTGGCAGCATTTAAAAGATCTTTTTTAAAACCAATATCAACTTTATGAATAGGTAAAAGTGTATCAAATAATTTATTTACAAAATACGCACTTTTATCGCTATAGTCTATATTAAAACGATCTTGTAAAGATTTTAAGCTTGGATTAAAATTAGGTGGAAATTTGGCATTAAATTTTGAAAAATCGGTGGTGTCATTTTTTACCTTGGCGTATTTTTGAAAAAGATTAGATAAAAACACACCCTCTCTTACGCCTACTGCTGAGGTGATGATATTTTTGGCTTTTAGATTTTTTGCTAAGGCTAAAAAGATTACACAACCTTCTTTTATGGTATCAAAACGATCTTTTTTGATATTAAAATCAACTAAATTTTTAGCATTTTGAATTTTTTCTATGTGGTTTTTTTCTTTCTCAAAACTATAGCTAAAATTATGGATCATTTTTAATGGATAAGAGTTTTTTTTCATTATAGAATTTGATAACGCTCTTAAGCTCCCACCTATGGCAATAATATTATCATTTTGAAAGCGTTTTGGTACTTGCGTTAGTGCTTCTTGTATAAACTGATCTAGCGCATTAAATCTTTTGGTGTCATAAAAGATTTCTTTTAATCTTACTGTACCAAGATCAAGTGAAATACAATCTATAATTTTACCTTCTTTAATCAAACAAAGCTCAGTTGATCCTCCGCCTATGTCTATAGTAGTGGCATTTTGAATATTTGATAACAAATTTAGCGCAGCAAGACCACCTAAAAATGATTCGGTTTTTCCATTAATACATTTTATATTTAAACCTACATTTTTTGCTATTCTAGCAATAAAGTCTTTTGCATTCGGTGCATCTCTTAATGCAGAAGTTCCAACAGCAATAATTTTTCTGCATTTTTCTTTTAAAGCTTTTTCTTTAAAGTAAGCCAAAGCTTTCTCGGCTTTAAGCATGGCTTCTTCTTGGAGGATTTTGTTATTATTGTAGGCATTTTCTCCAAGTCTTACCTTCTTCTTATGTTCGCTACAAATGAAAAAACCATATCTTGAGGTTCTTTCAAAAACTACCATACGAACGGAATTAGAACCAAGGTCAATTACTGCTGTTTTTTTAGCCATTAAATATCTTTATTTTTATGTTTCAAGCGAAGCTCATCAATGCTTTCTACATTGTCAGGATCAGGTATGATACAATCTACAGGACAGGCCACTATACAGGCTGGTTCTGAAAATTCATTCACACACTCAGTGCATAGATCAGGATCTATAACATAGATTGGATCATTATCATAAATAGCCTCATCTGGACATTCTTCCCTGCATGCATCACAGGATATACATTCTCTAGTGATTAAAAGTGACATACTTTTCCTTTTATGAGTAATAAAGCAAACTTATACTATATAAAAACTTATAGCTAATTTAAATGAAAGAAAAAATAGATTCAATTTTTAGAATGATTGAATCATTCTAAAAATTTTTAGTTGGTTTTTTTAGGAAAACAAAAGCGATATCCTCTGCGACGTACAGTTTCTATGGTAGAGATATTAAGTGGTTTATCCATTTTTTGTCTTATTTGATTGATTGCAACTTCTATAACATTTGGAGTTACAAGTTCAGGTTCTTCCCAAATAGCATCTAAAAGCTGTTCTTTTGATACGATTTGATCAGAATGTCTAGCAAGGTGAGTTAAAACTTCAAAAGGCTTTCCTTTTAATTCTATATCTTTTCCTTGATAAGTGATTTTTTCTTCATCAGGGTCAATCACTAAATCATCAATTTTAATCACATTAGTTCCACCAAATCTAAGTCTAGCTTCAATTCTTGCCATTAAAATTTCAAAATCTAAAGGTTTTTTTATATAATCATCTGCTCCAGCTTTTAAAGCTTTAATTTCATTTTCTTTGTCTGCTTTTGAGCATATTGTAACTATAGCAGTTCTTGGGGATTTTTGTTTGATAGCATTGATCAAATCACTTGCGTCGTTATTGCCTATGGTCCAATTTGATAATACTAAATCATAGTGTCTAATACCTATAAAATACTCAGCGTCTTTAAAATTTTCTGAAGTATCACTTTGGTAGCCAAACTCATTTAAAGTGTTTGATAAGGTTTTGTTAAGCGATGCTTCATCTTCTACAACTAAAATACGCATTTTATTCCTTTGAAGATAGTTTTAGTGCAAAAGTATAACACAAATTAAGCAAATATTCAAAATTCTTTAAAAAATTTTTAATATTTTTTGCTTAAACTAGCTCCAACACATGCATTTTTAATAATGTCAGGCTTATAGCAGGTAATATGTATAAACTGAAGTTTTTTATGGTGCTTTTTAATATCTTTACATATATATTTTAAAGATTTTTCTATAGTTTTAAATTTTTTCTTTTTATAGATTTTTTCTATTCTGGTGCATAATTTCGCATAATCTAAAAATTTTTTACTTTTAGCTTCTAATTCTATTAAGACTTTTTGCTCTTGAATTCTTTCAAAATCCAAAAGTCCTATAATACATTTAAATTCTAAGCTAACTTTTATATGACTTTGCATTCTTGTTTTCCGATTAATCTTAAAATATTTGGTATATGCTTATAAATAACTATAAAAGCGATAATAAATATCGGCGCATGGGTATTAATCACAGGCATATCATAATGAAATATAAAAGAAGTTATGATTAAAACAGCCAAGGCTCCAAGTGAAGCTAAACTTGAAATTTTAAATACCTTTCCTATGACAAACCAAGCTAAAACCGCAGATATAATTTCAAAAGGTAAAAATACTGCTAAAACTCCAGCTCCAGTAGCTACCCCCTTACCCCCTTCAAATTTTAAATAAGGAGAAAAACAGTGGCCAAATACTGCTAAAACTGCCATAGTCCATAAGATATTTTCATCATAGCCTAAAAATTTTGCTACTAATATAGGTATAATCCCTTTAAGCGCATCTAGAACAATAGTTGCAACAGCAAGTGTTTTGGCAAGTTTAGGATCACTTTCTTTTACTACTCTTAAAACATTAGTAGCCCCTATGCTTTTACTACCTGCATTTTTAATATTTGTTTTAGCAAAAATTTGAGCTAGTAAAAGCCCAAATGGTATAGCACCTATAAGATAAGCTAAAAGATAGATTATTAAATTTTCCATTTACTTTTTATCCTGATTTTATAAAACTTTATAAAATGATAGCAAAAAACCCTGAAATAAATATTTAAGATATATTTTATCCTATAATAATTTTTATTGTTAAATAGAAATTTTTTATTTTGTTTAAAGAAAATTATAGATATATTTTCAATAAGTTTATTTTAAATAGGCTTTATTTTATCTTATTTAGGAGTAGATAATGAAAAAAATTTCATTATTAGTTGCATCATCATTATTAGTTGCATCAACTGCTTTTGCCAATGATAGAGCTTTACTAGATGAAGCAAAAGCTGCAGGTTTAGCGCCTTTACCAAAGGATCAAGCAGGTGTTGAAAAACTATTAAAAGAAATGGGAGTTAAGGCTAGCAAATTCTCTAAAGAAAAAGCTAATCTTGGTAAAAAATTGTATTTTGAACCAAGACTTTCTAAAAGTGGTTTGATTTCTTGCAATACCTGTCATAATTTAGGTATGGGTGGTGCTGATGGTATAGCAGCTGCTGTAGGACACAAATGGACAGCTAATCCTCATCATTTAAATTCGCCAACAGTTTATAATTCAGTTTTAAATTCAACTCAATTTTGGGATGGTAGAGCAGGTACTTTAGCAGACCAAGCAAAAGGGCCAATCGAAGCAGAGCCTGAAATGGCAACTCCAGCAAAACTAGCTGTTGAAAAAATTTCTTCTATGCCAGAATATGTAAAAGAATTTAAAAAGGTTTATGGTAGTAGTGGAGTGACTTTTGATAATATTGCAGATGCTATTGCTACATTTGAAAGAACACTTTTAACTCCTTCTAAATTTGATAAATTCTTAGAAGGTGATACAAAAGCTTTAAGTAAAAAAGAAAAAGAAGGTTTAAAAACTTTCATCGATAAAGGCTGTACGGCTTGCCATACAGGAGTAAATTTAGGTGGTAGTATGCAGGCTTTCCAAGTAGCAGCTAAATATAAATTTGCAAATGTAGGAGATTTTAAAGGTGATGCAAATGGTTTGGTTAAAACTCCAACCTTAAGAAATATTGCTGAAACTGCTCCGTATTTTCACAATGGTGCTATTTGGTCTTTACAAGAAGCAATCAAAGAAATGGGTAGTGTGCAACTTGGCATAGAAATTTCTGACAAAGAAGCATCTTCTATAGAAGCTTTCTTACATGCTCTAACAGGTAAAAAACCAAGTATTACTTATCCTCAGCTTCCAAAAGCAACTGAAAAAACTCCAAAACCAGAGCTTTAATTTAAATCTTAAGACGCTTTTTGCGTCTTAAGCTTACTTTATATAAAATCAAGATATAATTACCGCTTTTAACCACTAAAGCTTTTTAAATTTATGTTTTATGCATAATGCTTTATGGTGCTACCAAAATATTTTAAGAAAGGATAGCTGTATGTATGCTATTATAAAACACAGTGGAAAACAATACAGAGTAAGCCAAGGTGATGAGCTTAAACTAGATCGTTTTGAAGCTGAAGCAAAATCAAGCGTAGAAGTAAGTGAAGTTCTTGCTGTATGCGATAAAGAATTAAAGGTAGGTGCGCCGTTTGTTGCGGGTGCAAAAGTTGTTTTAGAAGTGATTGCTCATGGAAAAGACAAAAAAGTTGTGATTTACAAAAAAAGACGCAGAAAAGACTCGAAATTAAAACGCGGTTTTAGAAGACAATTTACTCGCGTTAGAGTAGTAGATATTAAAGCTTAAGGAGTAAAGAATGGCACACAAGAAAGGTCAAGGTTCAACTCAGAATAATCGTGATTCTATAGGTCGTCGTCTAGGTGTTAAAAAATTTGGTGGAGAATTTGTTCGTGCTGGCAACATCATCATTCGCCAAAGAGGAACAGCAACTCATGCAGGTAATAACGTAGGCATGGGAAAAGATCATACAATTTTTGCTTTAATTGATGGTTTTGTAAAATTTGAAAGAAAAGATAAAAATAGAAAAAAAGTTTCTGTTTATCCTGCATAATTTTTAAGGCTACTTTGTAGCCTTTTTCTTCTTTTTAATCTTAATATATTAAAAAAAATATAATATCATTTTAAAAATTTATAATTTGGTGATTGTATGTTTATAGATAATGTAAAATTAGTTTTAAGTTCAGGTAATGGTGGCAAAGGCGCTGTGAGTTTTCGCCGTGAAAAACATGTTCCACTTGGTGGACCTGATGGTGGCGATGGTGGAAATGGTGGCGATGTGTATTTTATATGTGATAATAATACTCATACCCTAGCACACTTTAAAGGCAAAAAAGAACTTAAAGCACAAAATGGCCAACCAGGTTTGGGCCGTAATAAAAATGGTAAAAGAGGGGAGAGTTTAGAGTTGATTGTTCCTCAAGGCACCCAAGTAATTGATGCACAAAGTGGGGAAGTTTTGCTTGATATGCTAGTAGAAGGCCAAAAAGAACTCTTTTTAAAAGGCGGTAAAGGTGGTCTTGGTAATACTCACTTTAAAAACTCTACTAATCAACGCCCGGATTATGCCCAACCAGGAGTGACAGGAAAAACCTTAAGTGTGCGCTTAGAGTTAAAACTCATAGCAGATGTTGGGCTTGTAGGCTTTCCAAATGTAGGAAAATCCACTCTTATAAGCGTAGTATCTAATGCAAGACCTGAAATAGCTAATTATGAATTTACTACACTAACTCCAAAACTTGGTATGGTTGAAGTAGATGATTATAATTCTTTTGTAATGGCAGATATCCCAGGTATTATAGAAGGTGCAAGCGATGGTAGGGGTTTGGGGCTTGAGTTTTTAAGACACATAGAAAGAACTTCTTTTTTACTTTTTGTGCTTGATCCATTAAGAGATATGAGTTTAAAAGAACAATTTTGCATTTTAAGAAAAGAATTAGAAAAATTTTCAAGCAAACTTTATGCAAGAAATTTTGGCTTAATGCTTTCAAAAAGTGATAGTGTAAATTTAGGTGAGGAATTTGCACAAAAAATGGAAGATGATTATAATGAGTTAAAAGCTTATTTGCAAAGTCAAAATAATCCACAAAGCTTTTTTGTTAAAGTATCAAGCCTTGAAAAAACAGGTTTAAAAGAGCTTAAATTTATGCTTTTAGAAGAAGTTAAAAAAATTAGAAGTCAAAATAATCTTTGATGAGTGAAAATTTAACTATAGATTTTATCCAAGAATATATCAAGTCCAATTTTAAAGGTTTGGTATATAAATTTACCTATAAAGAACATAGCTTTTTTTATAATCCCGATAAGGTTTTAAAAAACGGAGTTTATTTTTGTACTATTAAAGAAAATGATGGCATAAATGATAAAGCTTCAAATTTAAATAGACAGGGTGTGTTTCGTCTAAGTTGCTCTCTTTGTGATCAAGATTACCAAAATCTTTTTGGTCAAAAACCTAAAAAAGCTTTAAAGGGTAAGGTTGTTAGTTTAAATTATGATTTTTCTATGCTTGATCTTATCATGCCTCATCCAATTTATGCTTATATGGGATATATTTGTATTAACAATCCTTCAAGAAAAAAATTTGAAATTTTTAAAGATTATCTTGAGCTTTCATATCAAAAAGCTATAAAAACTTATCAAAAAAGGATAGTGGCATTATGAAAAATATCATTTTTATGGGAACTCCATCTTATGCAACTTGTATTTTAAAAGAGCTTGTCGATAAAGGATTTAATATCCAAGCTTTATTTACTCAACCTGACAAACCTGTGGGTAGAAAACAAATTTTAACCCCAAGTGATACTAAAAAATTTGTTTTAGAAAATAATTTAAATATAGAAATTTTCACTCCAAAAAGCTTAAAAGATGAAAATATAATCAATGAAATAAAAAATCTAAAACCTGATTTTATAGTTGTTGCTGCTTATGGGAAAATTTTACCAAAAGAAATTTTAGATATTGCTCCTTGTGTCAATTTGCATGCTTCCTTGCTTCCTAAATATCGTGGTGCTTCACCTATACAAAGCGCTATTTTAAATGGGGATAAAATAAGTGGGGTTTGTACTATGCTTATGGAAGAAGGGCTTGATAGTGGTGCTATTTTAGAAAGCATAGAATGTGATATAGAAGGTAAAAATTCAGCTGAAGTTTTTACCATGCTTTCAAATTTAGCAGCTAAGCTTACTATTTCTACGCTTTTGAATTTTGAAAAAATTATCCCAAAAAAGCAAGATGAAAGTTTGGTTACACATTGTAAAAAAATTAAAAAAGAAGATGGGTTGGTCAATTTGGATAATGCAAATGAAATCTATCAAAAATTTTTAGCTTTTACACCTTGGCCTGGAATTTTTTTAGAAAATGGTTTGAAATTTTTAGATATAGAATTAGTTGATAGTGAAAAAACTCAAAAATCAGGTGTGATTTTACAAGTAGAAAAGGAAAGCTTTTTGCTTTCATGTGCAAAAGGTATTTTAAGGATTAAAACTTTACAAGAAAGTGGAAAAAAAGCTTTAGATGCTAAGACTTATTTAAATGGAAAAAGGTTAAAACTTGAAGATAGTTTATTTTGATGAGCTTGAATCAACTCAAGTTTATTTAAGTGATAAAATTCGCAGTGGAGAGATTACTAGCAATGCAGCCATTTGTGCTTTTATCCAAAGTGCCGGTATAGGTAGTAGGGATAATACTTGGCAAAGTAAGCAAGGAAATTTACATGTATCTTTTTGTATAAAAACTCAAGAATTAGCACAAGATCTTCCTTTAGCTTCTGCTAGTATATATTTTGCATTTTTAATGAAAGAAGTATTGCAAAGACAAAATTCAAAAGTATGGATTAAATGGCCTAATGATTTTTATATAGAAGATAAAAAAATAGGCGGATTGATGAGTTCTAAAATCAATGATTTTTTGGTTGTAGGAATGGGGATTAATCTTAAATATGCTCCATTTAATGCTGAAATTTTAGACATAGAAGTAGATATAGTAAAACTTTTAAATGAGTATTTTTCTTATGTAGATGAGAAAATTTTATGGAAGAATATTTTTAGCAAGTATATGCTAGAATTTGAAAAATCAAGAAATTTTTTTATACATAATGAAGGTAAGATTTTATCTTTAAAAGATGCTTTATTGTATAAAGATGGTTCTATATTGTTAGATAATAAAAGGATATATAGTTTAAGATGAGTGAGATAATAACTATTGCAAATCAAAAAGGTGGAGTAGGTAAAACTACTACCGCTATTAATCTAGCGGCTTCTTTGGCAGTAGCTGAAAAAAAGGTTCTTTTGATAGATATTGATCCGCAAGCTAATGCTACAACAGGACTTGGTTTTAATAGAAGTAATTATGAATATAATATTTATCATGTTTTTATAGGTAGGAAAAAACTTTCTGAGATTATTTTAAAAACTGAGCTTCCACAATTATACTTAGCTCCATCAAATATTTCTTTGGTTGGTATTGAACAAGAAGTAGTAAAAGAAAGCGGAGAATATAGAACGATTTTAAGGGAAAAAATCAAAGAAATTGCTAAAGATTATGATTTTATTATCATTGACTCACCTCCTGCACTTGGAAGCATTACGGTAAATGCTTTTGCAGCAAGTGATAGTGTTATTATCCCTATACAATGTGAGTTTTATGCACTTGAGGGTGTTGCGATGGTTTTAAACACTATTAAATTTGTAAAAAAAACTATCAATCCAAAACTAAAAATAAAAGGCTTTTTACCAACTATGTATAGCTCACAAAATAATCTTTCAAAAGATACGGTGGAAGATTTAAAGCAAAATTTCAAACAAAAGCTATTTAGAACAGGTGATAATGAAGATGATTTCATCATTATACCAAGAAATGTAAAACTTGCTGAAAGTCCAAGCTATGGAAAGCCTATTATACTTTATGATATAAAATCCCCAGGTTCGGTGGCATATCAAAATTTAGCACATTCTATATTAGGATAAAAAATGGCAAAAAAAAGTGCATTAGGAAGAGGTTTAAGCAGTATTTTGGCTGATATTGATGAGGTTTATGAAAAAGAATTAGGCTCTAATGAAGGCAGAATAGAAGAAATTGATATAGATTTAATTAGCCCAAACCCTTATCAACCAAGAAAAAATTTTGATACCCAAGCTTTAGAAGAACTTGCAGGTTCTATTAAAGAATATGGTTTGATTCAGCCTGTTGTGGTTTTTAAAAAAGATGAATTTGATTTTATTTTGATAGCAGGTGAGAGAAGATTTAGAGCATGTAAGCTTTTAGAAAAAGAACAGATTAAGGCTGTAGTTTTAAATGTAGATGATATAAAATTACGTGAGCTTGCCTTAATAGAAAATATTCAAAGAGAGAATTTAAATCCTATAGAATTAGCACATTCTTACAAAGAATTATTAGAAATTCATGATATTACTCAAGAAAAATTAGCAGATCTTATCCATAAATCAAGACCTCAAATTGCTAATACCTTAAGACTTTTAAATTTAAATGAGCAAACGCAAAATTTCATTGTAGAGGGTAAAATTTCGCAAGGTCATGCAAAGGTTTTAGTGGGGCTTGAAAAAGAAGAAGAAAAAATGATAGTTGATACTATCATAGGACAAAAACTTAATGTAAGAGATACTGAAAAACTAATTAAAAATTTTAAAAATACAAATCAATTAGAAAAAAACACAATTTCAAATAAACAATATCAATCTATAATAAATTTAAAAGAAAAAATTGAATCTTTAGGCTTGAAAGTAAATACAAAAGATTTAAAAATTACTATAAATTTTGAAAATGAAGATGAGGTTAGGGAATTTCTAAAGACATTAAATTAAATATGTTTTTAGGTATGTTTTGCTATAATTTCGCGTTTTATTTAGATTTATTTAGGAGTATTAATGTTTAATGATGTACATTTTTCCATCATGATAGCCACCGGTGTCATTTTTTTGCTTATGATAGCGATTTTAAATTCTATGCTCTATAAACCTTTGATTAAATTTATGGATTCTAGGGATTTAACTATAAAAAATGATGAAGAAAAAATGAAAAAAAATTCTGATGATGTTTCAAATGTAGAAAGTGAATTAGAAAAAATTCATATTCAAACAAGAGATGAAATCAATCAAATTAAATCAAAAGCAATAGAAGAAGCTAAATTAAAACAAGAAAAAGAATTATCAACAAAAAAAAGAGAATTAGAAGATCAAATGCTTGTTTTTCTTAAAAGTTTAAGAGAAAAAGAAAAAGAGTTAAAAGAAGAAATGCGTTTAAAAATGCCAGAATTTAAACAAAGCTTTAAAGATAGCTTGAGTAAAATTTAAGGAAGATAAATGTTAAAAAAAATTACGTTATTGTCGGTACTTCCTTTTTATGCTTTTGCAGCAGGTAATGGAAGTGGTGAATACGATATCATTCCAAGAGCGGTTAATTTTGTTTTATTTGCCGCTATTTTGTACTATTTTATTGCAACCCCTTTGAAAAATTTTTACAATGGTAGAATTGCAAAAATTGCTTCTAGAATGAATGAAATTCAAGAAAAGCTTATTGCGAGCAAAAATCATAAATTAGAAATGATGAAAAAACTAGACTTAGCTAAACAAGAAGCAATCAATGCAGTAGCTCTTGCAAAAAAAGAGGCGGAAATTATCACAGATAAAATAGAAGCTGAAACAAAAATGGAAATTAAGGCTTTAGAAAAAACTTATGAAGAACATAAAGAATACGAAATAAGAAGAATGGAAAAAGAAGTTGTGCAAGCGGTTTTAGAAGAGATTTTTGAAGATCAAAATTTACAACTTCAGCAAAAAGAAATTCTAAATATCATGATGAAAAAGGTGTCTTGATGGAAAGTGTGATTGCAAAAACCTATGCAAAGGCGATATTAGAAAGAAATGATTTTGAAGATTTTTATTCTAATTTATTAGAGTTAAGTTCAGCTTTTGCATCTAATAAATTTATAGATGTTTTAAATTCTTATGAGATAAAACAAGGAAAAAAACTAGAATTTATACTTTCTTTATTAGATAATCCAAGTGATGCTTTTAAAAATTTTATAAATTTAATCGTAGATAATAAAAGGGAGATGTTGATCCCAGAAATCACTAAAGAATTGAGTGAGCAAAAAGCATTAAAAGAAAATACATTCTTAGGGCAAGTTTATTCAAAAGAACAATTAAGTGCAGAAGAAATTAAAAATTTAGAAGAAAAACTTAGTACTAAGTTTAATGCAAAAATTAGATTAGATAGTAAAATAAGTGATAATGACAGTGTGAAGATTAGCTTAGATGGTCTTGGTTATGAAATTTCATTTTCAATGCAAAGCTTAAAAGCTAAAATGAATGAATATATATTAAAAGCAATTTAAGGAGATTTGATGAAATTTAAAGCAGATGAAATTAGTTCTATTATAAAAGAAAGAATTGAAAAATTTGACTTTAATCTTGAAATAGAAGAAACAGGTAAAATTATTTCAGTTGCTGATGGTGTTGCTAAGGTTTATGGTCTTAAGAATGCCATGGCCGGAGAGATGGTTGAATTTGAAAATGGCGAAAAAGGAATGGTGCTTAACCTTGAAGAATCAAGCGTTGGTATTGTTATCTTAGGAAAAGGTCTTGGCCTTAAAGAAGGAAGTTCTGTAAAAAGACTAAAAAAACTTCTAAAAGTTCCGGTAGGCGATGCGTTGATAGGACGTGTTGTAAATGCTTTGGGTGAGCCAATTGATGCTAAAGGTGTGATTGAAGCAAGTGAATATCGCTTTGTGGAAGAGAAGGCAAAAGGTATTATGGCTAGAAAAAGCGTTCATGAACCACTACACACAGGTATTAAAGCAATTGATGCTTTAGTTCCAATTGGTAGAGGACAAAGAGAGCTAATTATCGGTGATAGACAAACAGGTAAAACAACTGTTGCAATTGACACTATCATTAGTCAAAAAGGTAAAGATGTTATTTGTATTTATGTTGCAATTGGCCAAAAACAAAGCACGGTTGCTCAAGTGGTTAAAAAGCTTGAAGAATACGGTGCAATGGATTATAGTATAGTAGTAAATGCAGGTGCTTCTGATCCTGCTGCATTGCAATACCTTGCTCCATATACAGGTGTAACTATGGGTGAATATTTTAGAGATAACTCAAGACACGCATTGATTGTTTATGATGATTTAAGCAAGCATGCTGTTGCGTATCGTGAGATGTCTTTGATCTTACGTCGTCCTCCAGGTCGTGAAGCTTATCCAGGGGATGTATTTTATTTACATTCAAGATTGCTTGAAAGAGCAAGTAAGTTAAGCGATGAGCTTGGCGCAGGAAGCTTGACTGCATTACCTATTATTGAAACTCAAGCGGGCGATGTTTCAGCTTATATTCCAACTAACGTTATTTCAATTACTGATGGGCAAATTTTCTTGGAAACAGATTTATTTAACTCAGGTATTCGTCCTGCGATTAATGTTGGTCTATCTGTATCTCGTGTTGGTGGCGCTGCGCAAATTAAAGCAACAAAACAAGTTTCAGGTACATTAAGACTTGATTTAGCTCAATATAGAGAGTTGCAAGCTTTTGCGCAATTTGCAAGTGATTTGGATGAAGCAAGTAGAAAGCAACTTGAACGCGGACAAAGGATGGTTGAAGTTCTAAAACAACCACCATATTCTCCGCTTTCAGCTGAAAATCAAGTAGTGATGATTTATGCAGGAACTAAAGGATATTTAGATGATATAGCAGTTTCTAAAATTGGAGAATTTGAAGCAGCTTTATATCCATTTATTGAAGCTAAATATCCAGAAATTTTTGAGCAAATTAGAACCAAAAAGGCTTTAGATAAAGATTTAGAAGAAAAATTAGCTAAAGCATTGAGTGAGTTTAAAGCAAACCACATATAAGGTTTTTAAATGTCTAATTTAAAAGAAATTAAAAGAAAAATAAAAAGTGTTCATAATACACAAAAGACAACTAATGCCATGAAGCTTGTCTCTACTGCCAAATTAAGAAAGGCAGAAGAGGCAGCTAAAAAGTCAAAAGTTTTTGCTCAAAAAATTGATGAAGTTTTATCTGAAATTGCATTCAAGATTAATCAATATGAAGGACTTGATGATAAACTTCCGTTTTTTAGAAAAAAAGACAATATTGAGAAAATGGATATTATTTTCATTACTGCTGATAAAGGTTTATGCGGTGGTTTTAACATTAAAACCATTAAAACAGTAAATGAAATGCTTGAAGATTGTAAAGCAAAAAAAATCAAAGTAAGATTAAGAGCTATTGGTAAAACAGGTATAGAGTATTTTAATTTTCAAAATATTGAAATTTTAGAAAAATATTTAGATACAAGCTCTAGTCCTGACTATGAAAAAGCATGTGCTATTATACAAAGTGCAGTAGATGATTTTATAAATGAAGTAACCGATAAGGTTGTAATTGTACATAATGGCTATAAAAATATGATTTCTCAAGAAATTCGTATTAATGAATTATTGCCAGTGCAAGCTATTGCAAGTAAAGAAGAACAAGAATCACAGTCTTTAATGGACTTAGAGCCAGAAGATGAAGAAATCTTAAATGATTTATTAAAAACTTATTTTGAATATAATATGTATTTTTCTTTGGTTGATTCTTTGGCGGCTGAACATAGTGCAAGAATGCAGGCTATGGATAATGCAACCAATAATGCAAAAGCAAGAGTTAAACAGCTTAACTTAGCTTATAATAAAGCAAGACAAGAATCTATTACCACCGAATTGATAGAGATTATCAGCGGTGTTGAGTCAATGAAATAAATTTAGGAGTGATGATGCAAGGTTTTATTTCTCAAGTTTTAGGACCAGTGGTTGATGTTGAATTTAAAGAATATCTTCCACAAATTAATGAAGCTATTATTGTTAATTATGAATTAGAAGGAAAAGAATGTAAGCTAGTTCTTGAAGTAGCTGCACATTTAGGTGATAATAAAGTAAGAACTATTGCTATGGATATGACCGATGGTCTTGTTAGAGGTTTAACCGTAGAGGCAACTGGTAACCCAATCAGTGTTCCAGTGGGCGAAAAAGTTCTTGGAAGAATTTTTAATGTAACGGGTGATTTAATTGATGAGGGCGAAGAGATTAATTTTGATAAACATTGGTCAATTCACAGAGATCCTCCTCCATTTGAAGAGCAAAGCACAAAAAGCGAAATTTTTGAAACAGGTATTAAGGTGGTTGATTTGCTAGCTCCTTATGCTAAAGGTGGTAAAGTTGGTCTTTTTGGTGGTGCCGGTGTTGGTAAAACCGTTATTATTATGGAATTAATTCACAATGTTGCATTTAAACATAGTGGATATTCAGTTTTTGCAGGTGTTGGTGAAAGAACACGTGAGGGTAATGACCTTTATAATGAAATGAAGGAAAGTAACGTATTAGATAAAGTTGCACTGTGTTATGGTCAAATGAATGAACCACCAGGGGCAAGAAATCGTATTGCTTTAACAGGTCTTACTATGGCTGAGTATTTTAGAGATGAAATGGGACTTGATGTATTGATGTTTATTGATAATATCTTTAGATTTTCTCAATCAGGTTCAGAAATGTCAGCACTTTTAGGAAGAATTCCTTCAGCTGTTGGTTATCAACCAACTCTAGCTAGTGAAATGGGTAAATTTCAAGAAAGAATTACATCAACCAAAAAAGGCTCTATTACTTCAGTTCAAGCAGTTTATGTACCAGCAGATGACTTAACAGACCCTGCTCCTGCAACTGTTTTTGCGCACTTAGATGCAACTACGGTTTTAAATAGATCGATTGCTGAAAAAGGTATTTATCCAGCTGTTGATCCACTTGATTCTACTTCAAGAATGCTTGATCCGCAAATTATAGGTGAAGAGCATTATAAAGTAGCGCGTGGCGTACAATCAGTGCTTCAAAAATATAAAGATTTACAAGATATTATTGCTATTTTAGGTATGGATGAATTAAGTGAAGAAGATAAATTGATCGTTGAAAGAGCGAGAAAAATTGAAAAATTCCTATCTCAGCCATTCTTCGTTGCAGAAGTATTTACAGGAAGTCCTGGTAAATACATTAGTTTAGAAGATACGATAGCAGGCTTTAAAGGTATTTTAGAAGGAAAATACGACCATTTACCAGAAAATGCTTTCTATATGGTAGGTGGAATTGATGAAGTTATTGAAAAAGCAGAAAAACTTAAGGCTTAATAATGGATAATTTAATACATATAGAGGTGGTAACACCTCTTGGTATGATTTACAATGATAATGTAAAATCTATTGTTCTTCCTGGAAGTGAAGGTGAATTTGGTGTTTTAAAAGGACATGCATCTTTAATCTCTTCTTTAAAGGCAGGAATTATAGATATAGAAAAATCAGATTCAACTCATGAATTAGTTGCTATTGATTCAGGTCATGCAAAGGTGTCTGAAACTAAAGTAAGTGTTTTAGCAAAAGGTGCTGTATGGGTTGGTGGAAATAGCGATAGTGAAATAGCAAAAAGATTAGAAGAAGCAAAAGATTTGATTAAATCTATGAGTAGTGATAGCGTTGCTTTGGCTTCTACTTTTGCTAAGATGGATAATAATGTAAGGCAAAAATAGTGGATTTTCAAGCAATTTTTCATTTTTTTGAAAATACAAGCTTAATCACTTATATTGTATTAGCTTGGCTTTCAGTGTATTTTATACTTAGTTTTAGTATTTTATTTTCAAGATTAATGCTTATTAATAAATGGACTCAAAATGAAAGCCAAGCTTTAGAAGCTTTAATGAGAGGGGAAAAAGATTTAAGTCAAAGTGCGTCAATTTTAAAAAAATGTGTGGAAATTGATGAAACCAAAATGAATATTTATAAAAATTCTGTAGAAAAAAAAGCCACAATAGGATTAACGTGGCTTAGTATCATAGCTTCAACCTCTCCTTTTATAGGGCTTTTTGGTACAGTGATTTCTATACTTGAAACCTTTGGTGGTTTAGAAATGCAAAATTCTTTAAGCATTATTGCTCCTAAAATTAGTGAAGCTTTGGTGGCTACAGGTTGTGGGATTTTAGTGGCAATCCCTGCATATAGCTTTCATTTGATTATCAAACGCAAGGCTTATGAGTTGATTAATATCTTAGATAGCGAAATTAAGGTGCTGGTAAGTTCTATAAAGGCTTAATTTATGTTTTTAGAAGAAAAACCCGAATTAAATATTACACCTTTAGTTGATATTATGCTTGTGTTGCTTGCTATTTTGATGGTAACTGCACCAAGTATTACATATGAGGAAAAAGTGCAACTTCCTCAAGGTTCACAAAAAACTTCTAGTGCGCCAAATATTAAAAGTTTAATTGTAACAATTAACGCAAAGAAAGAAATTTTTATAGGAAAAGATAAATTTAATTTTGTAAGTTTTGCAGACAATATGAATGCTTTAAAAGTTCAATATAATACTCAAGAGACAGTTTTCATAAGAGCAGATAAGAATCTAAAATATGATGATGTAATGAGTGTTTTAAGAACAATGAAACATTTAGGTTTCCAAAAAGTTGCTTTGCAAACTGAGTAGAAAATGGAAGAAAATTCTATACACAATTTTAAATCCTTTATTTATGCAATTTTAGTTTATTTTTTTGTTGTTTTCTTAGTTTTTTTTAAATTAATTGAATATAAACCAAAAGCTATTGAATATACTGACGATCTTAATAGTTTTATTAATATAGAATTTGGAGATAGTATAAATCAAAATCAAGTAAATATGATACAAGAATTGCAAAAAGAAAATTTGCAAAGCTTATTTGAAGAAAATCTTTTACAAAAATATACCACTAACAAAAGTGTCAATACGCAAAATATAGAACAACAAGCAAGTGTTTTTAATGAGTTGTTTGGTAAAATAGAGGACTATCAAGAAGAAAAAACGACTAAAGTGCAATCTTCTATGCCTTCAAAGAAACCTACTTTTGCCCAAAGAGAAAAAATTAATGATTTTTCTAAGCAACTTAATGAAAATTTGCAAATTAATCAAGAATTAGGACAATCTGTTATAGAGCAAAAAGTAGGGGTTTATGATCAATTTTTAGGCGCTGTGAGAAAATACCTTGAAGATAGATGGAGAATTTACAATCCTAGCGGTAATTTAAGTATAGAGGTAGAATTTGTAATTGATAATAACGGCTATTTTTATTTACTAAGTGCTACTAGCGCACATAGTGATAATTTTGATAAAAAAGCAAAAGAATTTTTACAAAATTTAGAAGGAAAATACATAACTTTACCTCCAAATGGTAAAATAAGAAAAATCAAAATGCAACTTAGTGATATAATTGAGTTTAAAACGGAGAAACAATGAAAAAAATACTAGTATTTTTATTTTTTTGTTCAGTATTATTTGGACAAGATGCGACAATATCTGTTGTTAATAAAGGTATGCAATTGCCAAAAATTTATATTAAAGATCAGTCTAAATTGAATGATTTAGATCTTAAAAAAAGTTTTTACAATATGCTTGTTAATGATATAAAAGTAAGTTCAAATTTTGAGATAACTCAAGATGAAAAACAAGGTGATTATATTTTTTCTTATATATTAAATAAAAATGGCAAACTTTTAGATATCGATGTTGAAATTTTAGCTGCAAATGAAACTAAAACAAGATTTTATGAACAAATTCTATCTATTGAAGAGTATCCATTTTTGTCACATAGAAGTGTCGCTCAAATGAATAGAAAATTAGGTTTTGCACCGGTTGATTGGATGGATCATAAAATTTTAATAGCTAGAACCCAAGGTAATAAGCAAAGTGATATTTTATTAGCAGATTATACTTTAACTTACCAAAAAGTATTGATTTCAAAAGGTTTAAATTTGTTTCCTAAATGGGCAAATAAAGAGCAAAATGCATTTTATTTTACTGCTTATGAAGATGAGATTCCAACTCTTTATAAATATAACATGAAAAATAAAAACATAACAAAAATTATCGCTAGCAAAGGTATGATGGTTGCTTCTGATGTGAGTGATGATGGTAAAAAAATTTTACTTACCATGGCTCCAAAAGACCAACCTGATGTATATTTGTATGATGTAGATTCAAAAAATCTGACACAAATTACAAACTATATGGGTATTGATGTAAATGGCAATTTTGTTGATGGTGATAAAAAAATTGTATTTGTATCTGATCGTTTGGGTTATCCAAATATTTTTATGCAAAATTTAGATTCAAATTTAACAGAACAAGTTGTTTTTCATGGTAAAAACAATTCTTCGGTTTCTACTTATAAACACTATATGGTTTATTCTAGTAGAGAAGTAAATCAAAGTGGAGTTTTTAATCTTTATTTAATGTCTACTCAAAGTGATTATATAAGACAACTTACTGCAAATGGCAAAAATCTTTTTCCAAGATTTTCTAGTGATGGAGAAAGTGTTGTGTTTATTAAATATTTAGGTTCACAAAGTGCATTAGGAGTTATTAGAATTAATGCAAATAAAGCCTTTCATTATGGTTTAAAAGTAGGTAAAATTCAATCAATTGATTGGTAAAATATCAAAATAGCATTTTTTTTGTTATAATTAAATTATGATTTTTAAATAAATAAAAGGGGAAAAGCAATGAAAAAAATCATTTTTGCTTCAATTACTGCATTTGCTGTTATTGTAAGTGGTTGTGCTACAAAAAATACTAGTGTAAGTAGCTCAAGTAGTGTAGATGGTTCAAAAGGTAGCGGTGGTTCTGATAGATTTGAAAATCTTGAATCCTTAAATTCTGTAGCAAATGTATATTTTGACTTTGATAAATTTAATGTTAGAAAAGATATGCAAAAAGTTATTGCAAACAATGCTGAAATTTTTAACAAAGAAGCTGCTAATGCTGCAATCGTGGTTGAAGGAAACTGCGATGAGTGGGGAACTGATGAGTATAATCAAGCTTTAGGTTTAAAAAGAGCTAAAGCGGTAAAAGAATCTTTAGTGGCTCAAGGTGTTAGCGCAGATAGAATTAGCGTAAAAAGCTATGGAGAAACTAATCCTGTATGTACTGAAAGAACAAAAGCTTGCGATGCTCAAAATCGCCGTGCAGAATTTAAATTATCAAAATAAGTTTTAAATAAATGAAATTAAAATTATTATCAGTAGCTCTTTTAGGAGCTACTTTTTTACACGCTGAAATTTCAGCATTTGATGCAGGAAAAGTAGATACAAAAACACCTTATGGTTTAACTCAAAATGAAAAATTACAATATGAAAATCAAGAACGCTTAAAAGCTTTAAATGAATATTATACAAATTTAACAAGTAAAATAAATACAGCCATAGAAAACATAGAAGGCTTGCAAAGTGTAACTGAAGGCTTAAATGCTCAGTATTCAAAAGCTAATACAAAATTGCTTTCGTTGGAAGAAAACTATCAAAATTTTGATGCAAATATTACTCAAGAAATTCAAAATTTAAGAGCTTATGTTGAAGAGAATAGACAAATTCAAGAAAAAAATCATCAAGAGATTCAAAAAGTTTTAAGCGAAATTACAACTTTGATTAATAAAATTAATGATGATTATATCTCAAAAGAAGATATGAATAAAACTATAACTTTCTTTCAATCTGAAATAGCTAGAGTGCAAAATCAGACAAAAGTAACCCCTGTCGTTCCTATTGTAAGTGATGATAATAAAACCCAAGAAATCATTCAAGATGCAAATGAAACTCAAGATGAAGTGATTGAAGTAAAAGATGATAGCTGGAAAAAATTGCAATCTAGTGAAATTTTGAAAAAAGCGATAGATGAAACTAATAAAAATCAATTTGAAGATGCAAAAGAAAAATTTGAACATCTAATAAGTATTCACTATAAACCTGCTAGATCTACTTTTTGGCTTGGAGAGATAAGATATAAACAGCAAGATTACGCAGGTGCTTTGGGATTTTATAAGAAAAGCTCTGCTATAAGCACTAAAGGTGATTATGTGCCAAAATTGCTTTATCATACAGCTATTAGCTTAGATAAGGTTGGAGATCCAAAAAGTGCTAATAAATTTTATAAAGCTTTAAAGACAGCTTATCCTGATAGTCCTGAAGCAAAAGTTTCACCAGATAGAAAATAACAAAGGAGAGAAAAATGGCTATAGAAAAAAATAGTGTAGTTTCAATGTTTTATGAGTTAAAAGATGCAAATACCAATGAAGTTTTAGAATCAAATATTTATGCTGAACCTATTTCTTTTATTTTGGGCAAGGGTCAAATTTTAGAAGGATTAGAGGAAGAAATTCAAAAGCTTAATGCCCCATGTAATGCTGATATTGTGATAAAAAAAGAAAATGCTTTAGGTGAATATGATGCGAATGCTTTGCAAACTTTACCAAAAGAGCAGTTTGCGGGGATTGATTTACAAGTTGGTATGGAGCTTTTTGGCGAAGGTGAAGATGGTAATACAGTAAGAGTAATTGTTAGAGAAATTACTGAAAATGAAGTTACTATTGATTACAATCATGCTTATGCAGGAAAAGACTTGTTGTTTTCAATCAATATCGTAGATGTTAGAGCTGCAAGTGAAGATGAAATTTTAACAGGAATTATTGCAGGCAGTAGAAGTTGTGGATGTGGTGGTGGAGGACATCACCATGATCATCATCACGGACATGGCGGTGGCGGATGTTGTGGAGGCCATGGCCATGGTGGCGGTGGCTGCTGCGGTGGTCATTAATGAATAGTACATTTATTTTCCCAGGTCAAGGCTCTCAGAGTGTTGGCATGGGTTTGAGTTTTTATGATAATTCTAAAAAAGCAAAAGAATTATTAGATAATGCTAGTGATTTTTGTAAAATTGATTTTAAAAATTTGCTTTTTAAAGAAAATGAAAATTTAAACAAAAGCGAATTTACGCAAATGGCTATAGTACTAAACTCGCTAATGGCCTATGAAGCTTTAAAAGAGCAAGTTAATATGGAAGCTAAGTATAGCTTGGGTCATTCATTAGGAGAATTTAGTGCTTTGGCAACTCAAGGTGCATTTGACTTTTTAGATGTAATAGCGCTTGTTAATAAACGCGGTAAGTTTATGCAAGAAGATTGCTCTAAAATCGAAGCTGGTATGATGGTGGTTTTAGGGCTTGAAGATAAAGTGGTAGAAGAACTTTGTCAAAAGGCATTAAGTAAAGAAAAAAGTATTTTTGCTGCTAATTATAATTGTGATGGGCAAATTGTAGTAGCAGGTTTAAAGCCTGATTTGGCTTCTTATGAGAGTGAGTTTAAAAATGCAGGAGCTAAAAGAGCTATGCTTTTGAATATGAGTGTTGCAAGCCATTGTCCATTATTAAAAAATGCGTCTTTGAAACTTACAAAAGAATTAGAACCTATTTTAAAAGAGAGTTTTAAAAGCGTAGTATCAAATGTCAATGCAAAAGTGTATAATGATAAAAAACAAGCCCTAACGCTTTTAAGCGAGCAACTTATTAAGCCTGTTCTTTATAAACAAAGCATTAAGGCAATAGATGAAGAAGTGGATTTTTATATAGAATTTGGTGCGAGCGTGTTAAAGGGCTTAAATAAAAAAATCACTCAAAAAGAAACTTATGCCTTAAGTAAAATAGAAGATATTGATGAAATTTTAAAGGTAATTAAATGAAAATAGCTATTTTAGGAGCTATGCCTGAAGAGGTTACTCCTTTACTAGAAACATTAAAAGAGTATCAAGCAATAGAATATGCAAATAATACTTATTATCTTGCAAAATATAAAAATCATGAATTAATAATCGCTTATTCTAAGATAGGGAAAGTCAATTCCACTCTTAGTGCGGCTATTATGATAGAAAAATTTAAAGCCGAGCTTTTACTCTTTACAGGTGTAGCCGGTGCTTTTAATCCTAGTTTGGAAATAGGGGATTTAATCTATGCTACAAAGTTAGCTCAATATGATTTAGATATTACAGCTTTTGGGCATCCACTTGGTTATGTTCCAGGCAATGAAATTTTTATAAAAACAGATGATAAGCTAAATAATCTTGCTATAGAGGTTGCTAAAGAGCTTGGTGTTAAATTACAATCAGGTATTATCGCTACGGGCGATGAGTTTATTTGCGATGAGAATAAAAAAGCAAAAATTAGAGAGATTTTCAATGCAGATGCTTGTGAAATGGAAGGAGCCAGTGTAGCTTTGGTGTGCGATGCTTTAAAAATTCCATGTTTGATTTTAAGATCAATGAGTGATAAAGCAGGTGAAAAGGCTGAATTTGACTTTGATGAGTTTGTAGAAAAATCTGCTAAAATTTCGGCTAATTTTGTCTTAAAAATTTGTGAGAAATTATGATAAATCTTAGTAAAAAACTAATCAGAGAAGTTGCAAAGGCAAACGCTAAGTTTTCCTTAATAGGAGATAATGACAAAGTTTTATTAGGACTTAGTGGTGGGAAAGACTCTCTAGCTTTGGCACATCTTTTAAAGCGTATGCAAGCACACGCGCCTTTTAAATTTGAACTTAAAGCAGTAACTTTAAGCTATGGTATGGGTGAAGATTATACCAAACTTCATAATCACTGCAAAGAACATGGTATTGACCATGAAGTGATTGATTCTAATATTTATGAAATTTCAGGTGATACTATTAGAAAAAATTCAAGCTTTTGTAGCTATTTTTCAAGAATGAGACGCGGTGCTTTATATACTTATGCTTTGGAAAATGGTTTTAATAAACTAGCTATAGCTCATCATTTAGACGATGCAGTGGAAAGTTTTTTTATGAATTTTATTTATAATGGTGCTCTTAGAAGTTTAGCTCCAAAATATAAAAGTAAAAGAGGTGTAGAGGTTATTCGACCTTTGATTTTTGTAAGAGAAAGACAACTAAGAGAAAATGCTATTAATAATGAATTAGAAGTTATTGGTAATGAATTTTGTCCTGGTATGAAATTAAGTGAAAAAAATGTAAAATTTCCTCATGCTAGAGAAGAAGCTAAACAGCTTTTAGCAAATTTAGAAAAAGAAAATCCAAAATTATTTACAAGCTTAAAAACTGCATTTGAAAATATCCACACGGATAGTTTTTTCATGGTTAAGGATAATGACTAAACTTTTAGTTGTTGTTGATTATCAAAATGATTTTATCGATGGTAGCTTAGGTTTTGAAAAAGCTACCAAGATAAAAGATAATATTCTTACTCTTTTAAAAAATCATCAAGGTGATATTGTTTTTACTTTTGATACGCATGATGAGAATTATTTAAAAACCCAAGAAGGAAAAAATTTACCTATTTATCATTGCATTAAAGATACTTTGGGTTGGCAAATGCCAAGTGATTTTGATATGTATTTAAAAAATGCAAAAAAAATCTTTTATAAGAATGCTTTTGGTAGTTTAGAATTGGCTAATTTTTTAAAACAAAATCATTATGAAAGTATAGAATTTTGTGGTTTGGTTTCGCATATTTGTGTATTTAGTAATATTATTTTAGCTCAAAGCGCTAGCATCAACTCAAAAATTATATTGCATAAAAATGCAACAGCAAGCTTTAGTAAGTCTTTGGAAAATAGTGCTTATGAAATTTTGCAAGCTTATGGCGTAGAACTTTTATAAAATGCAAGGTTTTATCTTACACACTCAGAGTGTAAAAGATGAGGACTTAATCGTTTATCTTTTAAGTGCTAAAAGAATTATTAAAAGTTATAGATTTTACGGAATGAGACATTCTAATATTTTAAGTGGATATAAGATTGATTTTGAGCTTGAAGAAAGTTCGAGGTTTTTACCACGCTTAAAAGATGTTTTGCATATTGGTTTTTCTTGGATTTTAGACAGAGAGAGAATGTTTTTTTGGCAAGAGTTTATTAGGCTTTTTTATTGGCATTTAAAAGATGTTGAGGAAATTGATAGTTTTTATTTTGAGCTTTTAGAAGATTGTGTTAAACGTTTTGAAAAACAAGATTGCAAGCGTGTGATTGTGGATGCTTACTTAAAGATTTTAAGTTTTGAAGGACGTTTGCATAAAAGCTTTGTGTGTTTTTATTGTGATGAATATATACAAAAAAACGTTGTGTTAGTAAGAGCTTTTTTACCTGCACATAAAAAATGTGCTTTTGGTTATGAGTTTAAAACTGAAGATCTTGCAAAGTTTTATGAAAATTTTAATTCATCGCATTTTAGCGATGAATATATTGATAATTTATATAAAATCATTAAAGAGGGTTTTTAAGGGTAATATCATACATCATAATAGCCTCTTGTCTTAATTTTGCGATGATATTTGCACTATCAATATGTGTATTTTTTATAATAGCTTTCTTGCTATTTTTAATATCTTCAAGCAAATTTCCAAGTTGTTTTTGAGAACTTTGTAGGCAAGTGCTTATACATTTTGGTTGTGTTTGTTGTAAAACTTGCTCGAAATTTAAACTTTGATTGTTAAGCTTTGAAGCATGTGCTGCTAAATTGTTTGCACTTGTTCTAATGCCACCTAATGCTTTGTAAATCCCTTTTGAATTGATATGAGCTGCCATGAACCTTCCTTGTTTTATGGTATCTCTTCATTCATATTGCTTAGAAATTTACAAGCAAAAATCATTCCTTATTGAAAAATTCTTGAATATATTTTCGCATAATATCTGCATCATTAATACGATTAACACAATCTCTAAAATTAGAAGCATCTTCATAACCTTTAGAATATTCATGCAAGTGTTTTCTAAAGATGCTTATACCTTGTTCTTTATAATGCTTTAACATTTCTTCAAAATGCGCGAATATGATTTTATTTTTCATAGCTTTTTCTATTTTTTTGCCAGTTTTTATCTCATAAAATATCCAAGGTTTTCCTATGCTTGCACGCCCTATCATCAAAGCATCACAATTTGTAATTTCAAATACTTCTTTAGCATTTTCTGTGCTAATATCACCATTTGCTACTAAAGGAATTTTGATATTTTCTTTGGCTAAAGCTATGGCTTCATAATCAGCATTTCCACTATACATTTGTTTTCTAGTGCGACCATGCATACTGATAAAATCTACTCCAGCATTTTCACACGCTTTAGCAATGGCAATGGGATCTTTTTTATCAAACCCCAACCTTACTTTAACACTAGTTAATTTTTTATTGCTTGTTTTTTTGATAAGTTCTAAAATTCTTTGCAATTTATCAAGATCTTGCAAAAGAGCACTACCTGCGCATTGTTTTATAACTTTATTTACAGGACAACCGCAATTAAAATCAATTCCATCTATAAAATCAAAACGATTTAGTATTTCTACCGCCCTTTGAATAACATTCTCATCTGAGCCTGCAATTTGAACTATGTAAGGATTTTCAAGCTCAGCTTTTTCTAGCATTTTAAGAGTTTTTGAGCTCTCATATACTAAGGCATTAGAACTTATCATTTCACTAATGGTTACATCAGCCCCAAATTGTTTGACTAAATTTCTCAAAGGCAAGTCTGAAAAACCTGCCATAGGGGCTAAAAATAAAGGTTTTTTGCTAAAATCTATCATTGTATTAATTTTTCAAGTTCTATTTTTTTATTATGTTCTCTTAAAAAGAGCAAGAGTCTAAAGTCTTTATGCTCATTTTGATCATTTCCTAATTCATTAAGTAATTCATCATACATACCAAATTCTGCTAAAGTATAAAGATAAGCTCTTAAAGCTTGAGAATGATTATCTTTTAATTTTTTCAATAAAGCAATTAACACTTGAGGTTCTATTTTTTTGCAAAGTATTTTAGCACAGCGTAAATATGACTTATCATCTAAGGTATTCATACTAAGTAAAACTTCGATTTCAGCATGATTTAATTCTAAATTTTCTTTTTCAAATCTATCTAAAAGTAATAAAATATCATCTTGGTTTTTTTGAGCTTTTAGTGTTTTAATTTGAATATATGGCGCATTTTCTAATACCATTTTATAAGCAAAAATTTCTAGCTCACCTGCTAAGGTATCTTTGTTTTTGATAAAAGAAAAAGCATAATTGCTATCATTTTGAAAGT
>NZ_JAKMRZ010000015.1:0-29744 GCF_025772385.1 Campylobacter sp. FU_520
AGTGGTTTAGTTATTATGAGCTTTAGTGATTTATCTTTTGTTTTTTGGATGGTTGGATATTTGACTTGGTTGATTTATGTTTTTATTTCTATATCTTTAGTAATTTAATTGGCTTGACTGTTTTAATTTTTTCAATTTTAAATTGCTTATAGTAAATTTGTTTTTTTAGTATTTAGTGGTTTTTATATTTTTAGTTGGTGGTGGATTTTTTGGTGAGGTAGTAGAGCTGGTTAGTGGCAATACTTTAATTTGATGTTTGAATCTATTGTGGCTGATAGGTTTTAGTTTTTTATGTCTTTGTTTTTATTTGTTTTAATTGCTTATATTTTTGTTTTTAATTAATCTGATAAATTTGGGTTTAAGTTTTTAATAGAGTTTATAAATTTGGTTTGAAATTATTCATTGAATGTTTTATTTGGTATATAGCTTGGGTTTTAGTTATAGGTAAAGTTAATATTTGTAATAAGTATTTGTGAGTGAAATAGGAGTATAATTAGTATATTTTAAAATAAAAATTATTGGTTTTATAAAAAATATTAATTTTTATAATGTATTTTATCTTTTTTTATTTTTGGAGGATATATGAAAAAATTATTTTTAACTTTATCGTTGGGTTTTACAACTTTATTGGCTAATGAAAAATTATTAAATATTTACGAAAGTCCTACTTGTGGATGCTGTGATCTTTGGGCTAATTATATGAAAGATAAAGGTTATAAAGTGCAAATACACAAAAGTGAGGATTTTTTAAAAATAAAAGAAAAAATGAATATTCAGCCTATGTATCAAAGTTGCCATACTGGCATAATTGATGGCTATGCTATAGAAGGACATGTGCCTGAAGATGCAGTTGCTTGGCTTTTGAAAAATAAACCTGAAAATGTTATAGGTATTTCTGCTCCTGGTATGCCTCAGGGAAGTCCTGGAATGGAGCAAGGCTACGAAGAAGAATATCCTGTAGTTTTAATGCTTAAAAATGGAGATTATAAAATTTATGGAATTTATAAAGGACATAATTTAATCAAGACAAACTAAGCAATTTTGCTTAGTTTATTTTATATATTAATGGTATTCTTATATGAAAAGTTTTTTCATACTGCGGAAAATTCTTAGACGCTATATGTATAGTTTCTAAGGCACTATCGTTCAATAATTTATATTTTGATGGTTTTAATATTTTTAAGTTTAATAGATTTTTATCTTTAGTCCATGTGAATTCTACTAAAATTTCACCACTCATTCGCATTTTTTTGGCTTGTCTAGGATAGATTAAAGCTTCATCTATAGCTTGTTTGACTTCTTTTAAAAGCTCATTGTTATTAGCTAAAGATATGCTTTCTTGAGAAGTTATTGGAGTGTTTTTTTCTTGTGCTATAGTTTTTTGAGGTTTTATTTCTTCATTTGATTGATTTGTTATCTTGGTATTAGCTAAAGTATTTACTTTTTTAGGTTGCATAATAGCTTTTTCTTTTGTTTGTTTTAGCTCTTTTATTTTTTCTTGTTTAGGCTGTTCGGTTTTTGCTTTAGGGGAATCTTGCAAAAATTGTTTTATAGCTATATTAAATTTTTCTTCTTTTGAAACACTATGTTGTATATGTAAAAAATTCTTAGTATAAATAAAAACAAAAAATAAAGGCAAAAAGAGAAATAAAGTGATAAAAAAGGATTGATTTTTATGATTATTTATGAATGTTTTCATCTTTTTTGCTCTGTTAAAATTTGAAAATTTTCATGATTTTTATTTTTTAAAATATCAATAATTTTTATAAAACTTTCAAATTTTGCTTCTTTGTCACTTTTTAACTCTACTAAGGTTTTAGAATCTATAGTGTCAAATTTTGCTTTTATTTCTTCTAAGGAAGCTGTTTTTCCATCGATATAAAATTCATTTTCTTTGTTGATTAAAATACTTACTTTATCTTTATTTTCGTTTATGGAATTTGAATTTTCACTTTGAGGTAGATTGATTTTAATTTCACCATGCGCGATAAAGGTGGATATGCTTAAAACAATAGCTAGCAAAACAAGCATTATGTCTATAAAAGGAATGATGTTTAAGCCTTCATTTTTTGGTAATTTAAGCATTTTTATCCTTAAAAATACGATATGCATTACTCAAGGTTGATATTTTTCTAAGTAATCCATTATAAGCCATCAAAGAAGGGATGGCAACTAAAATTCCTAATGCTGTAGCTTTTAAAGCTAGCGATAAACCAATAACAATAGATTTAACATCAATATTCCCACTTGCTCCCATGTCGTAAAATGTAATCATAATCCCTACTACAGTTCCTAAAAGTCCTACATAAGGAGCATTAGTATAAATAATATAAAGCATAGTAAGATTTTCACTAATTGCATCATCAAATTTTTCTTGACATTGATAGTCATTTAGTTTAATTTTTCTAAAAAACAAGATACGTTCTATAGTACACCATATAGCAATAAATGCCATTACCCCTAAAACAATAAATATAATTAAGTCAATGTAAGTTTTTAAAAATTCCATCATACCCTCATCCTAAAATTTTTTGTGATTATATAGCTAAAAATTAAATTTTTTATTAATAACAATTATCATAATTGATACAATAAATTTATTTTAAATTAATAATTATTATCATAATATTCCAACTTTGAAAATTTGTTTATCAAGAAAGGAAATAATGAAAAAACATTGTTTATCGTTTTGTGTTGCTAGTTTTTTGGTCTGCAATGCTTTATCACAAGAAGTTTTATTAGATAGCTCCATAGTAAGTGCTTCGGGTTTTTCTCAAGATATCAAAGAAGCCCCTGCTACTATAAATGTGATTAGCAAAAAAGATTTAGAAAGTAAGCCTTATAGAGATGTTGCTGAAGCTATTGCTGATATTCCTGGTGTAGATTTATTTGCTAGTAAGGGAAAAACTGGATCTTATAATATCACCATGAGAGGTATTACTGGATACACTTTAATTTTAATCGATGGACGCCGTCAAGGGATAGGTGGAGAAGTAGGACCTAATGGTTTTAATGAAATTTCAAATTCATTTTTACCGCCAATTTCTAGTATAGAAAGAATAGAAGTGATAAAAGGACCAATGAGTACTTTATATGGTTCTGAAGCTTTAGGTGGTGTTGTAAATATCATCACAAAAAAAGTAAGTGATAAGTGGGAAACATCGGTCAGTTTAGATGGTATTTTTAATGCACATAGAGAATGGGGCAATACTTATGGTACAAGTATATATTCAAGTGGTCCATTGATGAATGATCGCCTAGGATTAACCTTACGTTTTAGAGAGTTTTATAGAGAACAGTCGAATGTTGAATTTAGTAATGGAAGTGGACAAAGAGTGCAAGGTGATCAAGCACAAAGTCCTACAAAAGCTAATAATTTTAATTTAGGAACTAGGTTAAATTATTTAGTAGATGATTATAATACCTTGATATTTGATATCGATTTTTCAAGAAATCATTATGATAATAAAAAAGGCCAACTCGGTACATTAACAAAACCAACAGATAAAAATGATGGTTCTTTAACAGGTGGTTATACAGATACTATGCAAGTAGATAAGTTGGTAACTTATTTAAGCCATGAGGGGATATATGAAGACTTTTCGATTACTTCTACCTTGCAGTATAACCGTGTAAGTAATGATGGTCGTGAGGTAGTTGGTCAAAAAACACAACCATTTTTAGGACAAAATAGAGATATAGTTGCTGAAGATATTATCGTAGATACAAGATCAGTTATTCCTTTAGGTCAAAGTCATATTTTAAGCGTGGGTGGTGAATATAGACTTGAAAAAATGCAAGATAAAATCGCTAATCCTACAAATTTTGATCAATATTTATTAGCTCTTTTTGCAGAAGATGAATATAGCATAAGAGATGATTTGAGATTTACTTTTGGCGCAAGATATAATCATCATGAAATTTTTGGAAATAACATTTCTCCAAGGGCTTATTTGGTTTATAATCCTACTAGCGAACTTACTTTAAAGGGTGGTGTTTCAACGGGCTTTAGAACTCCATATGCTAATAGATTGATAGCAGGTGCTTATAATTATAGTGGACAGGGTAAGTACCCTATGTATGGAAATCCAAATTTAAAAGAAGAAACATCGCTTAATTATGAATTAGCCGCTGTTTATAATAATGACTTATTTTATATTTCAGCAACCGGCTTTCTAACCAATTTCAAAGATAAAATTTCTAGTCAAAAATTTAGTAAAGACAATATGATTTCTGGTATTGGAAAATGTGAAGCTGATAGTTGTTATCAAGCGATTAATCATGGCAAGGTTGAATACAAAGGCATAGAGCTTGGAGCGGGGATTACCCCTATAGAACATTTAAATCTAGATTTAGCTTATACTTATCTTGATAGTGAAGTAAAAGATGCGCAAGATAAGGCTGTGATAGGAAAGCCAGAAGTGGATAGTTTAAAACACAACATCATGTTAAAAGCAAGTTATAATATCTTTAATAAATTCACTCCATGGGTAAAAGGTGAGTGGCAAATAGATCGTTATATGGGCGATACAAATATTAATAGAGAATATTATCAAGATGTCTTTTTAGCTTCTATGGGTGTGCGTTATGATATCAATAAAAATTGGAATATTAATGCAGCAATTTATAATCTTTTTGATAAAAGTTTTACAAATGCTTGGGAATCTTATAAAAACAAAGGTGAAGATACTTGGGTAAATACTTATAACCGTATAGAAGAGGGAAGAAGAATTTATATTTCAATCAATGGTAGTTTCTAATTTTGTATTGTCGGAGAGCCAAAGAGCTTATTAAGAGCTTCTTTGGTTTCGTCTTTAGGATTGTATTTTTTAGCGTCTTTTTTAAAATTTTCAAAATGCTCATTTAAATTTGGTGTGTTTTTTACTTCTTGTTTTATGGGAGTTTTAAATATATCTTGTAGTTTTTGAGTATCTATGGTTTCTGTTTTTTGAATTTTGATTTGTACTTTTTCTCCAAAAAGCTCATGAAGTAATGTTTTGATTAATTTAAAACCATTGTTTAAAACCATTCTATCATTATCTTTAGCGTGTGAGCTAATACTTAAAATATCATCTTCAAAAGAAATAAATTGAGTGGTTTTTTTAAAAACTTCAGCTAAGTCATAATCTCTTTTATATATTGCTTTTAAGAGATTTTCATAAGGATTAAGTTTTTCTTCTTTAGGGGTTTGTTGAATAGAAGGAATTTCTTGTTGTTTTGGACTTGGCATGCTATCTTGTTTTGAACTTTTAATAGCCTCATCAATGCTTTTTAGATAAGTTGCCTCTATAAGCATGAAAGCCATAACGCAAAGCACAAAACTATCATCATCACTAGAATTTAACATAGTCTTAGCGCGTGAAAGAATTCTAAAAAATCTTTCATAAATTAACATAGAAAAAAGATTATTTTTGGCAAAAAATGCTTCTTTCAGAAAAAATATCATCTCATCAATGACATTACCTGCTTCATAATCTTCAAATTCTTTTAAAAACTCAAGAACTTTATCCTTATCATTAGCTAAAATGGCTTGATAAAATTCTTCAATTTTAGCTGGATCTAAAAAGCCCAGCATAGCAGTAATTTTTTGTGTTTGTATATCATTTTGACAATACACTATGGCTTGATCTAGTAAGGTTAGGGTATCTCTTAAAGAACCATTTCCGCTTCTTGCAATGAGTTTTAAAGCTTCTTTTTCGTAGTTGATATTTTCTTTTTCTAAAATCCACTCAAGATGATTTAAGATATCATGAGTAGAAATTTGCTTAAATCTAAAATGCTGTGTTCTTGAAAGAACTGTGGCAGGAAGTTTTAAAGGATCAGTTGTTGCTAGTATAAATTTAACATAGCTTGGTGGTTCTTCTAAGGTCTTAAGCAAGGCATTTGCAGCTTGTGGGGTGAGCATATGCACTTCATCGATAATAAAAATTTTAAATCTAGCTAAAGATGGAGCGTATTTGACTTGCTCGATAAGCTCTTGTATATCTTCTAAGCTTCTATGGCTTGCAGCATCCATTTCTATAATGTCTATATTAGAGCCATTAAGTGAAGATAAACATTGAGAACATTCACCACAAGGGTTAGCACTTGGTCCTTTTTCGCATACTAGGGCTCTTGAAAAAATTCTTGCACTTGAAGTCTTTCCGCTTCCGCGTAGTCCTGAAAACAAATAAGCATGTGCTAAGCGATTATTTTCAAGAGCGTATTTTAAGCTTGTAGAAACAGTATTTTGCCCTACAAGTTCATTAAAATTTTTTGGTCTGTATTTAACAGCAAGAGCTTGAAGCATTGCTACTCATTCATGATAGATAATAACTCTTCATTGCTTTTGGTTTTTAGCATTTTAGAGTATAAGAATTTTAAAGCCTCTATATCATCCATTTGTGAAATAGCTGATCTAATTGCCCAAATTTTTTGAAGCTTTTCGACACCTTGGAGTAATTCTTCTTTTCTAGTGCCTGATTTTATGATATTAATTGCAGGGTAAATTCTTCTATCTGAAATATTTCTATCAAGAACGATTTCGCTATTTCCTGTTCCTTTAAATTCTTCAAAAATCACTTCATCCATTCTCGAGCCTGTTTCTATCAAAGCAGTTGCTATAATGGTTAATGAGCCACCATGCTCTATATTTCTAGCTGCACCAAAAAAGCGTTTTGGTTTATGTAAGGCATTTGCATCAACCCCACCACTTAAAACCTTACCACTACTTGGCGTAGCAGTATTATAAGCTCTTGCTAATCTTGTAATAGAATCAAGTAATATAATGACATCTTTACCTGTTTCTACCATCCTTTTTGCTTTTTCTATGACAAGCTCAGCTACTCTAACATGATTATAAGCAGGTAGATCAAAAGTAGAGCTAAAAACCTCACCTTTTACACATCTTTGCATATCTGTAACTTCTTCAGGGCGCTCATCTACCAAAAGTACAATCAAATGAGCCTCTGGGTGATTTTTAGCAATAGCAGTAGCTAATTCTTTCATTAGCTCAGTTTTACCAGTTCTTGGAGGTGCTACGATTAAGCTTCTTTGGCCTTTTCCTATAGGGGCAAATAAGTCAAGCATTCTACCTGTAAGTTTTAAAGGATCGTATTCTAATTTGATTTTTTCAGTTGGAAAAATTGGAGTAAGATTGTCAAATAAAGGTCTTTCTCTAGCTTCTTTTAATGGAAGATAATTAATTGCTTCAATTTTTAATAAAGCATAGTATTTTTCTTGATCTTTTGGTTCTCTAACTTGACCGGTAACTATATCTCCAACACGCAGAGCAAATTTGCGAATTTGTGAGTTTGATACATAAGCATCATTTACGCTATCGCTTAAATTTGAATCCATTCCACGCAAAAAGCCATAACCTTCAGGTGAAATTTCTAAAATCCCTGTAAAGAGTATAAAGCCACCTTTTTTGGTTTGTGCTTTTAGAATTTCAAAAATAAGATCTTGTCTTCTAAATTCTCTTGGATTTTCTATTTCTGCTTCATTGGCGATTTTAACTAAGCTTTCTAGATCAAGCAACTTTAAATCTTCTATCTTATAACCTTCCACCGGAATGTGTGTTCTTTGATGTTGTTTTTTTTCTTTTGTATTTTCCATATATCCTCTAAAATGTAGAAAATGTAGTATTTAATAATGAATAAGAGATTTTATTCAAAAAAATGCTTCTTTGTCAAATTTTTAAAATTATAATATAGCTTTGTAAATAATTTTTAAAATAGTGATTTTAAAAAAATGATAAAATATTGTAAAAAATTATTAAAGAAAGTATAAGATGAAATGCAAACACTGCCAATTAAGCTTTAGACAAGATCAAATGATAGAAAAAAATGGAAATTATTTTTGCTGTAAGGGTTGTGAGAGTGTTTATGAGATTTTGCAAGAAAATAATTTAGAAGAATTTTATGAAAAACTTGGCAATCAAACCCTAACCCCTGCGATAATAGAACATAATGTTAAAGATTATGAAAAATACATACAAAAAACCAAAGAAGGTTTTAGTGAGATTTTTTTACTTATAGAAGAAATTCACTGTGCTGCTTGTGTTTGGCTTAATGAAAAAATCCTCATTAAAAGCGAAGGAGTGATAGAAGTTGATATTAATTCTATTACTCATAAGGCTAGAATTGTTTTTGATGAAAAAAGCATAAATTTAGCAAAAATTATCCAAAGTATAGAAAGTATTGGTTATAAAGCTAGTGTGTATTTGCCTACAAAAAATGAACAAAGAGCAACTCAAACCAAAAGAGATTTTTATGCAAAATTAATAGTTGCCATAGCTTGTGTGATGAATATCATGTGGATATCTGTAGCCAAGTATGCTGGGTTTTTTAGTGGCATGGAAGCTGATACTAAGGATATTTTACATTTTGCTGAATTTTTACTTTGCACTCCTGTGCTTTTTTACACAGGCTCGATCTTTTATAAAAATGCCTATTATGCTTTAAAATTTAAAAGTGTTAATATGGACACTTTGGTAATTAGTGGAGCAAGTTTAGCTTATATATATTCAGTGTGGGCGATGTTTTCAAGAGCTTCGCAAGTGTATTTTGATTCTGTAGCGATGATTATTTGTTTTGTTTTTATAGGAAAGTATTTAGAGCTTTTAAGTAAGAAAAAAGCTCTTGATACGCTTGATCATTTGCGATCGTTTTTAAGCAATGAAGTAAGGATATTAAAAAATGACAAAATAGAAAATATCGATGTAGAAGAAGTGCAAGTAGGAGATATCATAGAATTAAAAGAAGGCGATAGGATTTTAATAGATGGAGTGTGTGTTAGTGGTAATATTAGCTTGGATATGTCTAGTTTAAGCGGAGAGAGTTTACCGCTTGATGTGCAAAAAGATGATATGATTTATTCTGCCTCTTTGGTTTTAAGCGGGAATGCTTTATATAAGGCAAATGCACTTTATAAGGATTCTAAATTAGCTAGGATTATTAATTTACTCGAAAACTCAAGTTCAAAAAAAGCCAAAATAGAAAAAATGGTACAACAAGTAAGTAAGTATTTTTCACCTATTATCTTAACTTGTGCTGTGCTGTGCTTTGCTTTTACTTTTTTTGTATTAAATTTGGGTTTTGAAGAAGCTATGATACGCATGGTTTCTGTGTTAATCATAGCTTGTCCATGTGCTTTGGCTTTAGCTACACCGGTAAGTTCTTTAGTAGCAATTAGTGCTGGTTTGAAGGAAAAAATTTTATTTAAAGAAGCAGGTGTTGTGGAGGATTTGAGCAAGTGTAATGTGGCTGTGTTTGATAAAACAGGGGTTTTAACAAAGGCTAGTTTAGAAGTTAAAAAAAGCTTTTTAGATGAAAGGTTAGATAAAAATGAGTTATTAAATTTCTTACACCTAACTAATCACCCAGTGGCCAAAAGCATTTTGAAATTTTTAGATGAAAAAATTGATAGCAGAATAGAATTTGAAAAAGTTCAAAATTTTCAAGCAAGAGGTTATAAAGCCTTTTTGGGTAAAGATGAATTTTTGGGAGGAAATGAGAAATTTTTCAAAGAAAATCATATGCAAGTACAAGAATTTCAAACTACGCATTTTATATTTGCTAAAAATAAAACTATATTAGCAGTTTTTGAATTAGAAGATAGTATAAGAGAAAGCTCTGAAGAGTTGATTGGATTTATGAAAGAATGTAAAATGCAAATTTATATGTTAAGTGGTGATAATTTACATGCTGTGAGCAAGGTGGCTGAAAAATTAAAAATAAATCATTTCAAAGCTTCATGTATGCCAGAAGATAAAATGCAAATAATAGCTAACTTAAATCAAACAGGTAAGGTTTTAATGGTAGGAGATGGGGTAAATGATGCTCTAGCGCTTTCTTATGCAGGTGTTGGAGTTTCTTTAAAAGAAGGTTCTGAGCTTGCTATGGAAAATAGTGATATTATATTGTTAAAAAATGACCTAAAAAGCTTACAAAAGGCTATACAAATAGCTAAAAAAACTTATCAAATTATTAAACAAAATTTAGCTTTTTCTTTATTTTATAATGCTTTGAGTATGCCTTTGGCTTTTTTTGGTTTGATTAATCCTTTAATTGCGGCTTTATCAATGTCTTTTAGTAGTATAATAGTGATTTTAAATGCTTTAAGGATTAAAAAATGAACGGTGTTTTAATGATGATGATAGGCGTTTCTTTGGTTGCTTTGTTTTTAGCAATTTGCGCTTTGCTTTGGGGTATAAAGAATAAGCAATTTGATGATGATTATAAATTTACTACTTTAAATGATAGTGAAGATGCGTTAAACGATGCGGTGATTTTAGAAAAAAGAAAAAAAGAGGCTTTGGAAAAGAACAAAAAACAGCCATAAAGGCTGTTGAATTATTTTTTTAAGCTTTCAATATAATCTTCAATTGCTTTGAAATCTGCTTCTGTTAAACCTTTAAGGTTAATTTTCATGATCGCTCCTTGACCATAAGCATTTCTTTTACCTGCTGCATAATCTTTCATGTATTGTAATCTTTCGGCTGCAGTTAAAGTATTTAAAGCAGGAACTTTGTTAAGGTAAACTTTATCTGCTTTAGCACCATGACATACTGCACATTTTTTATAAAGTGTAGCACCATCTGCAGCAAAAGCTGAAACACCAAGACATGCTAAAGCTGATAAAACAAGTAGCTTTTTCATTGTATCACTCCTATATAAATTGAAAATAAAATGTGTTTAATTATAAGCTTTTTTTATTTAAAGTCGCTTAAAAAACTTTTTTACTTGATAAATTATAAAATCTTAAAAAAAATTCATTATAATTTTTTCATGAAAACAAAGGCGTTATTTTTAGATAGAGATGGGATTATTAATATAGATAAAAAATACGTTCATAAGATCAGTGATTTTGAATTTTGTGATGGTATTTTTGAGTTTTGTGAATTTTTTCAAAAGCAAAATTTTTTAATTTTTGTAGCTACTAATCAATCAGGCATTGCAAGGGCTTATTATAGTGAAAAAGATTTTGAAATTTTAAGCTCATATATGCTAGGTGAGTTTTTGAAAAGAAACATTAGAATAGAAAAAATTTATCACTGCCCGCATTTAGAAAATTGTGAATGTCGTAAGCCAAAACCTGGCATGCTTTTAAAAGCACAAAAAGAATTTAATATAGATTTTTCACAATCTTTTTTTATAGGGGATAATTTAAGTGATATGCAAGCTGGAATCAATGCTGGTATAAAAAATCTATTTTTGATTAGTGAAAATTATAATGATGATGAAAACTATAAGATCTTTAAAAATTTAAAAGAACTTTTGCATTATTTAAAGGATAAAAAATGAAAATAGTGATAACGGGTGGAGCAGGTTTTATAGGCTCTGCTCTTGCTTTAGAACTTCAGGATAAACATGAGGTTTTGATTATAGATAAAATGCGCTCAAGTGCTACTTTTGAAAATGGAAATTTAGAAAGCTTTGGTCATTTTAAAAATATTTTAGATTTTGAAGGTGAGCTTTATGTGGGTGATATTAATGATGAAAAAACTTTAAAAGTTATAAAAGATTTTAAACCCGATGCGATCTTTCATAAGGCCGCAATTTCAGATACAACTGTTTATGATCAAAACAAAGTTTTAAAGACTAATTTAAACACTTTTAAAGATTTTATAGAACTTGCCTTAGAACTTAATGCAAAATTAATCTATGCAAGCTCAGCTTCAGTTTATGGAGATGCACCAAGCCCACAAACTGTAAATTTAAGTGAAGCCCCTAAAAATCCTTACGCATTTTCAAAGCTAATGATGGATAAATTAGCAAAAAAATACTTTGATAAAATGCATATAGTTGGGCTTAGATATTTTAATGTATATGGCAAGGGAGAATTTTTTAAAAATAGCACTGCTTCTATGATTTTGCAATTTGGACATCAAATTTTAGCGGGTAAAAGCCCGCGTTTGTTTGAAGGAAGTGATCAAATTTATCGTGATTTTGTATATATTAAAGATGTTGTGAGTGCAAATTTGCAAGCTTTAGAAGCAAAAAGTGGAATTTATAATGTAGCTACAGGTAAGGCAAGAACTTTTCAAGATATAGTTGATATTTTACAAAAAGAATTAAACACTAATTATCCTTGTGAGTATATTCCTAATCCTTATAAAAACGCTTATCAATTTCATACTCAAGCAAAATTAGATGAGAGTTTTTCATATAAAGCTAAATTTAGTCTTGAAGAGGGAATAAAAGATTATTTAGATGAGATTAAAAGGCTTTATGAAAAGGAAGTAAATGCTTGATTTTTTAAGTTCTAAAAAGCCAAAAATTTTAGTTGTTGGGGATTTTATGGTGGATCATTATATATGGTGTGATTGTACTAGAATTTCTCCAGAAGCTCCTGTAATGGTGATGAAATCACAAAAAGAAGATAAAAGACTAGGCGGAGCTGGTAATGTGTATGCAAATTTAAAAAGTCTTGGCGCTGAGGTTTTTGCTCTAGGGCTTGTGGGTGATGATGAGAGCGGGAGGTTTTTAAAAGAGAATTTAAATGCAAAATTATTAGTAGAAAAAGGTAGAAAAACCCCTCTTAAGAGCAGGGTTTTATCGCATTCTCAGCAAGTTTTAAGACTTGATGATGAGAATGATTTTGATACTAAATTAGAAGATGAAATTATCAAAGAATATAAAAAAATCGCAAAAGATTATGATGCAATTATTTTGAGCGATTATGCCAAAGGAGTTTTAACTTCAAAAGTAACAAAAGCTTTGATAGAGCATGCAAATACTTTAAATTTACCTATTTTGATTGATCCAAAAGGAAGTGATTTTAGCAAATATCAAAATGCAACCTTGCTAACTCCAAATAAAAAAGAAGCTATTCAAGCTTTGGGTGTAGAAAAAATTGATAATTTAGAAAAAGCTTTGAAAAAATTAAAAGATGATTTAAATCTAACTTATTCTATTATAACTTTATCTGAAGAAGGAATAGCATTTTTTGATGAAAAATTGTATATTATTCCTGCAAAAGCCTTGGAGGTTTATGATGTAACAGGAGCTGGAGATAGTGTTATAGCCATGCTTGCTTATACTTTGGCTTTAAAAGTTGACATTGCAAAAGCATGTGAGTTAGCAAATGATGCAGCGGCTGTTGTGGTAGCAAAAGTGGGAAGTGTGAGTGTAAGTTTAGAAGAGATAAAAAATCTAAAAAAAGCTTCTTTTGAAGATAAAATTAAAAGTAAAGAAGAGCTTGTAAAATTAATACAAAATCAAAAAGTAGTTTTTACCAACGGATGTTTTGATATTATGCATTATGGTCATATAAAATATCTTGAAAAAGCTAAAAAATTAGGAGATATTTTAGTTGTAGGTTTAAATTCAGATGAAAGCGTAAAAAGACTAAAAGGAAACTCAAGACCTATAAATTTAGAGTTCCAACGTGCATGTATGCTTGCAAGCATGTATTTTGTAGATTATGTAGTGATTTTTGATGAGGATACTCCTTATGAATTAATAGAGTTTTTAAAACCTCATGTGCTAGTTAAAGGAGCTGATTATAAAGATAAAGAAGTAGTGGGTTCAAATTTAGTAAAAAAAGTAGAATTGATTGACTTTGAAGATGGATTTAGCACTACCAATATAATTAATAGGATTGCAAATGATAAATAAAATTGAAAAGGAATTTATTCAACATCAAAAAACTTTAGAACAAAGTTTGAGTTTAAAAGAGCAAATTGCTATGGTTGCTCAAGAGTTAAAAGTATGTTTGAAAAATGGAGGGAAAATTTTAATTTGTGGAAATGGTGGAAGTGCTGCAGATAGCCAACATTTTGCAGCTGAACTTAGCGGAAGGTATAAAAAAGAAAGAAAGGCTTTAGCTGCTATTGCCCTAAGCACTGATACTTCTGCTTTAAGTGCTATAGGAAATGACTATGGTTTTGAATTTGTTTTTTCAAGACAAGTTGAAGCTTTAGCTAGCAATAAAGATGTATTGATTGGAATTTCTACTAGTGGAAAAAGTCCAAATGTGATCAAAGCTTTTGAAAAGGCCAAAGAAATTGGTACCAAATGTATAGGGCTTAGCGGAAAAGGTGGTGGAGCGATGAATGCATTATGTGAGCATAATATAGTCATTCCAAGCGATGATACAGCTAGAATTCAAGAAATGCATATTTTAATCATACACTGCTTATGTGATTTGATAGAAGAAGAATATTAAGTTTGGGTTATTTTCCCAAACTTAAATAATATTCAATTTGATCTTTTTGTAAAATTCTAATTAAATTTGTACTTCCTGCAACACCTACTGGAAATCCTGCAGTAAGAGTGTAAACCCCATCTTTTTTCATAAGGCCTTTTTCAACTCCAAGTTTTACAGAATTGCTTAAAAGTTCTGTTAAATTTTCATGCTTTTCTATCAATATAGCAGGTTGAACTCCCCAAACTATACTTAAAAAATTTAAAGCTTTTTTAGAATGAGTAATAGCTATGATATCCATTTTTGGACGATATCTTGCTGTTTTAACTGCAGAAGCACCACTGCTTGTAATGGTAAAAATTGCATTTGCATTTAAATCAGTTGCTAGTTGTGTGCTTGATTTAGCAATGATATCGGTTTCATTGAAACATTTAAAGCTTTCAAATTTTTCATAAGGATAGTTTTTTTCTGTTTCTATAATGGTTTGAGTCATAATATCAACCGCATTTGCTGGATCAATCCCCACTGCACTTTCTTCGCTAAGCATAACTGCGTCAGTGCCATCAAGCACGGCATTAGCAACATCTGAAATTTCAGCTCTTGTGGCAGTTTTGGATTTTGCAAGAGAAAAAAGCATTTGAGTAGCAGTGATGACAGGTTTATTAGCCTCGTTAGCTTTTTTAATGATGAGTTTTTGTATATTTGGCACCCTATAATAAGGCACTTCAATGCCTAAATCTCCTCTTGCAACCATTATACCATCGCTACAATTTATGATTTCATCAATATTTTCAACAGCATCAAATTTTTCTATTTTTGCAAAAATAGCAATTTTGGCATTATTTTCATCAAGTATTTTTTTAACTTCATCAATATCATGAGCATTTTGCACAAAAGAGATGGCTAAAAAATCAACATCATTCTTAATACCCCACGCAAGATCGTCTTTGTCTTTTTGGGTGATAACATCGATATTGATTTTTGTATTTGGAAAATTAATTCCCTTGTTTGAGCTAAGCACCCCGCTATTTTCTACTTGGGTTTGGATAAAATCTTTTTCAACTTGCACTACTTTGGTTTTGATGGAACCATCGCAAAGATAGATGTATTCTCCTACCTTTAGCATTGAAAGAATTTCAGGGTGATTAATACAGACTTTATAATGTTCATTAGAAAGTTTTTCTCCTTCAAAAGTATCTTTGTAAAAGTCTAGTCTATCTCCATTTTTTAGCTCAAAAGCTTCTGGAATTTTTAAGGTTCTAATTTTTGGTCCACTAATGTCTTGTAAAATTCCAATTCTTGCATTAAGTTCAGCTGCTACTTTTCTAATAGTAGCTAGATTTTGACTATGATACTCATGGGTTCCATGTGAAAAGTTTAAACGAAAAACATTTACTCCATTAATAATCATTTGTCTTATTGTAGCTTCATTTTCGCTTGCTGGTCCGATCGTTGCAACTATTTTTGTTTTTTTTAACATTTCTTATCCTTTTTATAGTAGTTCGCTAGTAAATAAATCCTCATTAAAATTAGCACCCAAGTATTGACAAATAAGTTTTGCATCTCTATAACCATTGCCAAGACAGCTTGTAGCACCTGGACTTGGTGTCATATTGAAAATTATACCTGGAATTTCAGTGATACTTGCCTCGCCAAGCATTAATTCTCCTGCTTTTTTATCAAGCACTTGAGGGCGTACCCCGCCAAAGTTTTTGGCATAGTAAATATCATCTGTTTTTAAACTAGGAACTATTTTTTTGGCATCTTTTACAAAAAGTCTTTTGTTAATATAAGGAATTTCAAACAAATAATTATAAAGAATATAATTTCTAATAGTAGAATCTTTAAAAAGATTAAAACAAATTTTAACTACATTCATATCTAAATTTAATGTTTTGAAAAATTCAGGTAGCGATTTAAAACCATGATATCTTTCTAACATAGGAATAACTAAAGCAGTAGGGCCAAAGCGTGTATTCATATTGGCTAATAAATCAGGATCACCATGTAGCGCAGCAAATGGGAGTTTTGGATTTTGCACCATATAAACTTTACCATTTAAAATTTTTCTTTTTGCCATGTAAAAACTTCCTGCAACAGGAAAGCAAGATTTATCTAATCCTATACCCATTTTATGTGCTAAAAATAAAGAATGTGCTCCCGTATTTACTATAATTGATTTTGCACTATATTCTTTAAAATCTCTTGTTTTTATATAAAAAATATCATCTTTTTTTTCTATAAAAACAACTTCTTGATTATAAGCTACATGGGTATTTTTACCTTGTTTGCAAGCTTGTTCTATAAGATTTTGGCTCATTAATCCAAAATCCACTGTGGTATAAATTTCACCTTCTTCTACGCCCATAGCGACTATATTATCTGCTCTATCATTGATGCCATCTTCACCTAATACAACATTAGGTTCTATTTGCTTAATATCATTTTTAGTGTAAAATTTAATATAAGGATATAATTCTTTAAATTCTTCATATCTATTTTTCATATACTCGCATTCTTTGTCTCCAACTGCAAGTGCAAGTTTTTGGTGTGAGTGCATAAATTTATTTTGTGCATTTTGCAAAAGACCGTATTTAACAATCATATCTGCAGTTTTTTTAACTTTTTTTGCTTTTTCTAAGGTATAGTTTGTTTCTATATCGCCACAGTGGATAGTTTGTGAATTGCTTGTGCTATGACTATTTAAAGTTGCGGCATTATTATATTTTTCTAATAAAGCAATATTTTGAATATTTGTATATCTAGCTAGCTCATAAAATGCCGCAGCACCAGAAATCCCACCGCCAATTACTACGGTATCAAAATGTTTTTGATCCATTGTTATCAATTCCTTTTGTATATTTACTTTTGCTAATGATATCAAAATATAGTTGTTTTGAGTTTAAATAAAGCTTATAATTTTAAGAGTGGGGGCGTAGAAATAAATTTTAAAGTATAAAATTTTCACAAACAGCTTTTTTCATGCCTCTAAAAATTAAAAATTTATCATAAATAGCATAATCAAAAAAATTTGCAAGAAATTGTCCATCACCGCCGGTAAAATATAATTTTTTACCATATGCACTATCTTTTATGAGTAAATATATGCTTTTAAATACACCATAACTTAAAGCATCAACAGTTCTTTGGGGAAAAGCATCAAAATTTATTTGGGTGTTTAATTCATATTTTAAACGTGATGAAATATTAGAAAAAGATTTTTTGTAACTTTCAATACCAGGAAGAATAAATCCACCAAGATGAATAGAATTAGAGATAATATCTACAGTGATTGCAGAGCCTGCATCAACTACAACACCATCTTCTATAGTATAGCAAGCTGCTATTCTATCGACCCCTAAATTATCATAAATAGTATCAAAGTTAAAATATGGAGCAAGATTGATAAATAAGGGATTTTGTTTCAATCTTTGCTCTAAATTTGGATTAACATTGATATAAAATACTTTCTGTGTTGGCTCATATTGTAAAAATTGTTCTATACTCATAGAATGAAATTTTTGCTCGTTTAAAAAACTTGCGGTTGTATTGCCAATATCACATAAAAGCATAACTTTTAATTCCTTTGGTAGTTAAATATTCTTTTGCTTTTGAACAAATTAAAGCTTGATGAAAAATAAAATAATTTTGAAAATTTAAGTTTAGAGTTTGGTTTATATTTTGAAAAATACTTTCAAATTCTAGACATTCTTTTGTTAAAATTTTACTTTTCGCAAAAGAAAATAAAATTAAGCAGTATTGCTTACTTGTATTTTCTCCATAAATACAAGTTATTTTTTTCTTTTTGCTAAAAACATGAATATCTAAAGACTTAGTGTTTTTTAAAATAATTCCATGTTTTATAAGAATATCACTAAGTTCTTGATTCATTTTAGTTTAATTGTAAAAATTTGTTTTGAAAGAAAAATTTACCATTTGCCATAAAACTTTTTTTATCAACAGCTTCACTTAGTTTATATACTGTATAATCTTTCAAATTTGTATTTAGCTTGATCAAATAACCTGTTTTTTCAAAAATATATAAAGAGTTGTTGTATAAGGTGCTTTTGGAAAATAGAGCAAATTGAAATTTTATTTCATCGATTTTTCTAAGATTATAGTCATTTTTAAGAATTCTTCCATCTTTTGTAAGTATGAAAATTTCATTATCATTGATATTTACTTCTTTAATATTTTCATTTAGGTATAAAGTTCTATTTGGAGTAACAACGATGATTTTTTGTGCTGTTGCGGCAACCATTGTATCATTTTTTACATGAAGGTAGATGATATTGTTAAAAAATTCTTCACTACTTACTAAAATTTCTTTACTAACTTTTAATGTGCTTTTATTAAGTATGGCTAATTTTCCATTAAGCATAGGATATATGATAATAGTATTTAAAAAATAAGGATTAGCATAACGACTATCTTGAGCATAAGCTGTACCAAGATTTTGAAGCATTTTAATACCAAGATTTTTATTTGCATATACTAAGGTATTGCTAGCTAAAACCAAAGCTATATCATCTCCATCTATACTTGCGCTTACCACGCTTTCATTAAATTTATGAGAAAACAATTCCTCGCCTTGCAAATTTAAAATCTTAAAATTTCCATTATCATCGCCAATAAGAACTTCTTCTTGTTGCATATTTAAAATATGATAATTTTTATCTAGTTTAAAATTAATAATATTCCCCATGGAGTCTATAAAGGAATTGCTATTTAATTGTGCTATATTGTTATTGAAATTGATAATCTTACCATTAATATTATGTGAGCTATAAGGAAGTTGTTCTGTTTGTGTTGGTTGATAATACTCCCTTTTTGTGCCACAAGCGCTAAAAAATATTAAAGTTATAATAAATAAATAAAAGTGTTTCATTTTATTCCTTGATAATGTTTTAAGCTTGTAATAATCTGCCATAAAGGAGAATTTATAGGTATTTTATTAAATTCTATATCTGCATTTTTAAAATCATTTTGTTTTAGAAATTCAAAACCTGCTAGTAGGGTATTATAATCTTTTAAAAATTCTGACTTTTGATTATTTTGAGCAAGTACTATTTGTTTTAACAAAGGATCTATATTAAGATTTAAAGTTTGATTAAGATCTTGATTGTTTTGCTCCATGATGAATATGGTATATAAATTTGCATTTTTTTGTTTTAATTCTTCGAGTAATTTTTGATCTGAAGGATTTTTTAATAAATTATTAAAAATTATATTACTTTCTTGAATATTACTTTCTTGTTTTAGATTATAAAAATAACTTCCACCAAAATATGCAATTAAAAGTACAATAATTGCAATGAAATAGTATTTGTATTTTTTTATAAAGCGCTCAGATTTGATAAAATTTTCCATCATTTGCTCTTGAGAGCTTAATTCTTCTCGGACTGCTTTTAAGTTTTCTTTTAAAGCCATATTTTCCCTTTTTTAGCAAGAATAAACATTATTTATTGTTTTAAGTCTATAATTGTAACATATAAAAATGAAAAAATAAATGATTTTATGTTATAATTTTTAATCTAAAAAAAGAGTTTTCTTGGATATAAATTAAAATTAAGGTAAATCATGCAAATTGATGATAAATTATTGACTAAACTTGAAAAGCTAAGTGCTTTAAAAATTGCTGATGAGAAAAGACAAGAATTAGAAGAACAATTAAGTCAAATTGTTAATTTTGTAGAAAAATTAGATGAATTAAAACTTGATGATGTGGAGGCTATGACAAGTACCACAAAAGGTGGAACGCCATTTAGACTAGATGAAAGTAGAAAATCTGAAGTATTTGATGTAATTAGCAAGCATGCTCCAAATTCTCAAGATGGATTTTTTATAGTCCCTAAAATAATTGAATAAAATATTTGGAGTTTAGCGTAGATGGAAAATTTTTCGTGGTTTGATGTATTTGTTTTGGGCTTAACTGTGATTTTGGGCTTAAAAGGCTTGGTAAGTGGTTTATTTAAAGAAATTTTTGGTTTGCTGGGTATAGTTGGTGGGGTTTTATTTGCTTCAAGATATGCTAAAGAAGTAGCAGAAATTATTAATAATAATTTTTATGCAATTGAAAATGAAAATCTTGCAATTTTTGCGGGATTTTTAGTTTTATTGATCGTGATATGGATAGCTTGTATGGCTTTGGGAAATATACTATCAAAAATGTTTAGTATGAGTGGTCTTGGTTTTATAGATCGTATTGGTGGATTTTTGTTTGGTAGTGCTAAAATATTTTTGATTTTTGCTATTTTGGTAGCTTGTGTTAATAATATAGAATTTTTAAATTCAAGCTTGGAAAAATATGCTAAAAATAGCTATACATTAGAATTACTTAGACAAACAGGTGATTTTATAATGAATACGGATTTTACTCAAAATGGTTTAGATAAAATACAAGAACAAATTATAGATTCTAATTTAAGTCTAAATTCGGAGGTAAATAATGCAAATTGAAAATATAGAATATGATGTTTTACTTGAGCGTTTTAAAAAAACACTTAAAGATAATGGTCTAAAATATACTAAACAAAGAGAAGTGCTTTTAAAAACCTTATATAATAGTGATATGCATTATACTCCAGAAAGTTTATATGTGGAAATTAAGCAAAAAAATCCTGAGCTAAATGTAGGTATTGCGACAGTTTATAGAACTTTAAATTTATTAGAAGAATCAGGTATGGCTACTTCTATATCTTTTGGTGCTTCAGGAAAGAAATTTGAACTTGCAAATAAGCCTCATCATGATCATCTGATTTGTAAAAGTTGTGGAGAGATTGTGGAATTTGAAAATTCTATTATTGAACAACAACAAATGTTAATAGCAAAAGAATATAATTTTAAATTAACAGGACATTTAATGCAGCTTTATGGCTTATGTCCACAATGTAGTAAAAAATAAAGGTATATTTAATGTTTGATAATATTTTAGAACAACAAAAAATTCAAAAAGCACAAGAATTAAAAGAACTAGGAATCAACCCTTATCCACATTTTTTAAAAAAAGAAATGAGCATAAATGAATATAAAAGTAAATTTGCTTACATTAAAGATATGGAAAATCAGCGCGATGAAAATGCTCATGGGGTGTTAGCAGGAAGATTAAAGCTTCTTAGGATAGCTGGTAAATCAGTATTTGCTAATATAGAAGATGAGCAAGATAATTTACAAATTTATTTTAATCAAAATATTTTAGGGGAAGAATACTTTGCTATTTTAAAAAAATATCTTGAAGTAGGAGATATTGTTTTGGCTAAAGGTTTTCCTTTTATGACTAAAACAGGAGAATTTAGTCTTCATGTGGAGCAAATTCAAATAGCTACAAAAGCCATAGTGCCTTTACCGGAAAAATATCATGGGCTTACTGACATCGAGCAAAGATATAGAAAAAGATACCTTGATATGATTATGAATAGTGAAGTGAGAAAAGATTTTATTTTACGTTCTAAAATTGTTTCTTATATTAGATCTTTTTTTGACAATAAAGGATTTTTGGAAGTTGAAACACCAATGATGCATCCTATTGCAGGAGGAGCAAATGCAAAGCCTTTTGTGACTTATCACAATGCTTTGGGTGTGGAAAGATTTTTAAGAATAGCTCCAGAATTATATCTAAAACGTTTGATTGTAGGTGGTTTTGAGGCAGTTTATGAGATTAATAGATGTTTTAGAAATGAAGGGATGGATTTAACGCACAATCCTGAATTTACTACAATTGAGTTTTATTGGGCTTATCATAATTATCATGATTTGATGGATTTAACAGAAGAGCTTTTTGCTATGCTTTTGGATAAATTAAAATTAGACAAAAAACTTGAATTTGATGAAAAAATAATTGATTTTTCTAAGCCATTTGAAAGAATTACTTATAAAGATGCGTTAAAAAAATATGGTGGTTTAGATGATGAGCTTATTAATAATAAAGAATTAATCTTAGAAAAGCTAAAAAAAGATGGCTTTGAAGCCAATGAAAAATTAGAATTAGGTCATTTACAAGCTGAACTTTTTGATAATTATGTTGAAGATAAACTAATTGATCCTACTTTCGTGATAGATTTTCCTATTTCCATAAGTCCTTTATCTAGAAGAAGTGATAAAGATGCAGATATTGCTGAAAGATTTGAGTTGTTTATCGCAGGTAGAGAGATTGCAAATGGATTTAATGAGCTTAATGATCCGCTAGATCAATATGAGAGATTTTTAAAACAAATTGAAGCTAAGAATGCAGGCGATGAAGAAGCATGTGAGATGGATGAGGATTTTGTTAATGCACTAGGCTATGCTATGGCACCAACTGCGGGGCAAGGCATTGGAATAGATAGATTAGTTATGCTTTTAATTAATAAAAAATCAATTCGTGATGTAGTACTTTTCCCAGCCATGAGACCACTTAAAAATGAGATAAAAGGAGAGTAAATGTTGGAAAATTTTGATAAAGAAATTTTTGATTTAACCCAAAAAGAGTTAGCAAGACAATGCGATGGTCTTGAAATGATAGCAAGTGAAAATTTTACCATACCAGAAGTTATGGAGGTAATGGGTAGCATTTTAACAAACAAATATGCAGAAGGCTATCCTGGTAAAAGATATTATGGTGGATGTGAATTTGTAGATGAGATTGAGACGATTGCTATAGAAAGATGTAAAAAACTTTTTAATTGTAATTTTGCCAATGTACAACCTAGTTCAGGTTCACAAGCAAATCAAGGTGTGTATATGGCATTATTAAATCCTGGTGATAGAATTTTGGGTATGGATTTAAGCCATGGAGGACACTTAACTCATGGTTCTAAAGTAAGTTCTTCTGGAAAAGTTTATGAAAGCTTTTTTTATGGAGTTGAGCTTGATGGAAGAATTAATTATGATAAAGTTAGAGAGATAGCAAAAGAAGTTAAGCCAAAACTTATTGTTTGTGGTGCTAGTGCTTATCCTAGAGTGATTGATTTTGCTAAATTTAGAGAAATAGCAGATGAGGTTGGCGCATACTTATTTGCTGATATTGCGCATATTGCAGGTTTGGTTGTAGCAGGTGAACATCCTAGTCCATTCCCTTATGCTCATGTTGTAAGTTCTACTACACATAAAACTTTAAGAGGTCCAAGAGGCGGGATTATTATGTGTAATGATGAAGAAATTGCCAAAAAAATCAATTCCGCAATTTTCCCAGGTATTCAAGGTGGTCCATTAATGCATGTAATTGCTGCTAAGGCAGTTGGATTTAAATATAATTTGAGTGATGAGTGGAAAATTTATGCTAAGCAAATCATTAAAAATACCGCTACTTTGGCACAAGTTTTAATAGATAGAAAATATGATTTAGTCAGTGGTGGTACTGATAATCATTTGATTTTATTAAGCTTTTTAAATAAAGAATTTAGTGGTAAAGATGCGGATTTAGCACTAGAAAGAGCAGGTATTACAGCTAATAAAAATACTGTTCCAGGTGAAACTAGAAGCCCCTTTGTAACGAGTGGTTTAAGACTTGGAACAGCAGCTTTAACAGCTAGAGGTTTTAAAGAAGAGCAAATTACTATTGTTGCAAATTATATAGCTGATATTTTAGATGATATACAAAATACTAAACTACAAGAGGAAATCAAGGTTAAACTAAAGGATTTAGCAAGTAATTTTATTATTTATGAAAGGGCTTTATTTTGATTACAACAATGGATTTAGCTTTAATTAAAATGGTTACAAGCCATTATTATATAAAGCGTGATACTATAGTGAATAAATATGAATACAAGGGTAGGATTTTCTTTGATAAATTTGAGAAAATCAATGCTCCATTAACTGCTAGTGTTATACAAGAGCATATGGAAAAAAAGATAATCGTGGCGCATTCTTTGATTAATAGTTTTGATAAGGTTGAAAATATTGTATTTGATTATAATGGTTTCAATGCGGAGCGTTTTTGGCATAGAGCGCAACTTGTTTTAAGAGAAGAGGGTTTTATTAATTTTACCGCTTATAGAACAAGAACTAATAATCACTTGCATTTATATATCCATAAAGGACATACAACCTTTAACGAGGCTTGCTCTTTGGGCTCAAAATTATCTTTACTTTTTTCTCAAAAGATGCCAGTAGAGTGGAAGGTTTTTCCTAGTATGGATATACCTAGAGAATTTAATATATTAACCCTGCCTTATGAAGTTTATCAAAAAGAACGTGGTGCCTCTTGGTCTAAACACATGTAATTTCTTGAAAGGATGAAAAAATGGAAGAAAATAACAAAAATGAATTTGATGATATTATTTTGCAAAAAAACAATAAAAGCGAAAAGCTTAAAAAAATTTTGCTTAGATCAATTATTTTAATCATTGTATTTTTAGTTGTTATGATAGCAATGAAATTAATCAATGATCCAGGTGAAGAAAAAACATTACAAATGCCATCAGAGCCGCAAGAGCAAGCTACTTATGAAAATAACTTTAATTCTTTACCTATTACAGATAGTACTAAAGAAGAAGATGAATTTGAAGCTTTAGCTAGAAAATTAAAAGAAGAAAGCTCTTTGAATGATACAAATACTACTATAGAGGAAAAGCAAGAAGTTCCAAGTAATAGTGTGTTAGATCAAATTGCTACAGTAGAATCAAAAGAAGAGCCTGCTAAGGTGGAAGAAAAACAAGAAGAGATTAAGCCTGTAGAAAAATCCATAGAAAAACCAATTCAAAAACCTTCTGAAAAACCAAAAAATAATGTAGTTGAAAAACCAAAAGTTCCAGAGCAAAGCAATACAAATGAATTGTTTGAGAGCATAAAAACTCCAAGTGTTCAAACGCAACTTCCTGCAGGTGCTTATATTCAGGTTTTTTCTTTAAATAGTTTAGACCCTAAATCAAAAGAATTAAATATACTTAAAGAAAATGGATATGATTATAAAATTTACAAAACAACAGTAAATGGCAAAGAATTAACAAAAGTTTTAGTTGGGCCTTATAAAGAAAGTGAATTAAAGGCTGAATTAGAAAAAGTACGTTCTAAAATAGCAAAAGGTGCTTTTACATTTAGAGTAAAATGAAAACTTTTGCAGTTATAGGCGATCCTATTATGCATTCTAAATCTCCAAGAATGCATAATAATGCCTTGCAAGCTCTCAAAAAAGATGCAGCTTATACAAGATATCATCTAAAAGATAAAACAAAATTAAAAGAAATTGTTCAAAAATTAGATGGTGCTAATATCACCATACCTTTTAAAGAAGTAGCTTGTGAAATAGCTGATTTTAAAGATGAAAGTGTTATGCATATAGGTTCTGCTAATACTTTGTTAAATAAAAATAACAAAATTTATGCTTATAATACAGATTATCTAGGATTTTTAAAAGCGATTGAAGATTTTACTCTTATCAAAAATGCTTTGATTTTGGGTGCTGGGGGTACGGCTAAAGCTTTAGCTTATGCTTTAAGATCTAGAAATATTGAAGTTACAATAACAAATCGCTCTAGTGCTAGATTTGTAAATTTAACCGATTATCCATGTTTTTTATATGCCCAACTTGATTTAAGTAAGAAATTTGATTTGATTATTAATACAACTAGCGTAGGTTTAAATGATGAAAAATTACCTTGTCAAGAAGAGATTTTAAAAGGTTTTTTTCAACAAGCCAAATATGCTTTTGATGTGATTTATGGCAAAAATACACCTTTTTTAAAATTAGCAAGAGAAAATGGCTTGACAATAAAAGATGGCGTACAAATGCTTTTATGGCAAGGTGTTTTTGCTTTTGAGTTATTTTTAGAGTGTCAAAAAACAGAAGAAATTTATAAAGCCATGGAGATGGCTTTAAAACTTCCTTAGTGACTAAACCAAGATTTAATTTTATCAAACAAGCTTTCTTGTTCTATAAAAGCTTCTTCATCTGCTAAACCAAAGCTTTTTTCAAGTTGTAATAGTAGATTTTTTTGTTCGTCAGTAAGTGTTTTTGGAAACTTTATTTCAATTTGTACAATATGCGAGCCTAATTTTCCATTATGAATATTTTTAACACCTTCGTTAGCTAATTCAAATTTTTGTTTATCTTTTGCACCTACTGGAAGCTTAAGATCAGCCTCTCCTCTTATGGTAGAAACTTTAATAGTCTTTCCTAGAGCAGCTTGGGTAAAAAATACAGGTACTATGGTATAGATATCATCATCATGTCTGATAAATTTATCATCATCTTCTACGATGATTTTGATATACAAATCACCTCTTTGAGAAGAATTTGGAAGCTCATTGGCTTTGTTTTGCACTCTAAGGCTCATGCCGCTATCTATACCCTCTGGTATATCAAGCTCTATACGATCTTTAATTTCTTCATAACCATTACCATGGCATGTTTTACATTTATCTTTGATAATCTGACCGCTACCTTTACAATGATCACAAGTTTGCACAAAGGTCATAAAACCTTGTCTAACACCAACTTGTCCTTTTCCTCCACAATGAGGACAAGTATCTAATTTTCCATTTTCTGAGCCACTTCCTTTGCAGGACTTACAAAAGCTTTTATAGGTAAAATCGATTGTTTTTTTGCAACCAAAAACAGCTTCTTTAAAGCTAATTTTCGTCGCTATTTTTAAATCATGAGGATATTTATTTCCTTTTTCCTTTTTGCGTGCTGAGCTGCCAAAACCAAAATTATCTCCAAAAAAGCTTGAAAATATATCTCCTAAATCAACATCACCAAAGCCATTAAATCCGCCTGTTTGTCCTTTAAGCCCTTCTTTTCCATATCTATCATATATGCTTCTTTTTTCATCATTGCTAAGAACTTCATAAGCTTCGTTGACAAGTTTAAATTTTTCTTCAGCTTCTTTATCTCCTTGGTTTCTATCAGGATGATATTTTAATGCCATTTTTCTATAAGCTTTTTTTATGGTTTCTTTGTCTGATGTTTGAGAAATTTCTAGTATTTCATAATAGTTAAGTTCCACTTTTTTCCTCTCTTGAAAAATTAATATTGTAATTTTAGCAAAAAAATAAATGAATAGTTAAATTATGTGTTATAATATTAAGTTTGTAACATATTTTCACTAAAGGGGTAGAGATGATTAATGTTTTAATGATCGAAGATGATCCAGATTTTGCAGAGTTTTTGGCAGAATATTTGGCCCAGTTTAATATAAAAGTTACTAATTATGAAGATCCGTATTTAGGAATGAGTGCTGGTATAAAAAACTATGATTGTTTAATTCTTGATTTAACTTTACCTGGACTTGATGGTCTTGAAGTTTGTCGTGAAATAAGGGAAAAATATAGTATTCCTATTATTATTTCTTCAGCTAGAAGTGATTTGAGTGATAAAATTGTAGGACTTCAAATAGGTGCGGATGATTATCTACCAAAACCTTATGATCCAAAAGAAATGCATGCAAGAATTATGAGTTTGATTCGTCGTTCAAAACGCGTAAATGAAACTCCTGAGAAAATCATCAATTCAGCATTTAAAATTGATGAAAAAAGACATGAGATTAGTTACAATGATGAAGTTTTAGTTTTAACACCTGCTGAGTATGAAATTTTAAGTTATATGATAAGACAACATGGATTTTCAGTTAGCAGAGAACAACTTGTATATCACTGTAAGAGTTTAAAAGATAAAGATTCTAAGAGTTTAGATGTAATTATTGGTAGGCTTAGAACTAAGATTGGCGATAGTTCAAAAGCACCAAAACACATTTTCTCAGTTAGAGGAATAGGATATAAATTAATAGGATGAAAGTAACTATTAATCTTAAGATTACAGTCCTTTTTGCAACGGCTTTTTTATTTGTTTGTGCCTTGTTTGTACTTTTAGGTAAGGTTCAGATAGATTCTTATTTAACTAATGAGCAAAGCAGACAAAAAGAAATTGTAGAAAAAATAATATATAATTTAGAAAGAAAAGAAGGTTTTTCAATACATGACTATCTTCTTTCTAAATCTTTTAAATTAGTTGAAAATGAGCGTAATATAAAACATATTGTTGCCAAAGGTGAAAAAGTACTTAGGGTTAATTCCTTATATGGAAGCTTTTCTTCTATTATTTATCATAACCAAATTTTTTTCTATGTAGAGCAGCTTAACACAAAACATCTTTATGAGTTAAACGCTTCTGCACGTCTTGAGTATTTGTTTTTATTGAGTTTCTTTTTTAGCTTGATTTTGATTATATTTTTATATTTTTCAGTATTAAGATCTTTAATGCCTTTAAAAATTCTAAAAAAGAAAATTAAAAATATTAGCGCAGGTAAAATTGAACCTTTATCTGAATATTCTCAGATCAATGATGAAATTTCTGAAATTTCTTTTGAATTTGATCATGCTATCAATAAAATTCAAGAGCTTGTAAAATCAAGACAATTTTTCTTAAGAATGATTATGCATGAGCTTAAAACACCTATTGGAAAAGGTAGAATAGTTTGCGAAATGCTAGATAATCAAAAGCAAAAAGATCGTTTGGTGGCGATTTTTGAAAGACTTGAATTATTAATAGATGAATTTGGAAAAATTGAAAAAGTTTTATCAAGAAATTGTCAGCTTAATTTGCAAACTTATCATTTGAGTTTGATTTTAGAGCAAGCTGAAGATTATTTAATGAGAGATGATTTTTATCAAAAAGTAAAGATTACTTATAAAGAGGATACTATGATAGTTGCTGATCTAGAACTCTTTTCTTTAATGCTTAAAAATTTAATTGATAATGCTATTAAATACTCAGTTGATAAAGCTTGCGAGATTATATGCTCTGGAGATTATATTATTGTTAGAAATAAGGGAATTCAACTTAAAAAAACTTTTGATTATTATTTAAAACCTTTTGTAAGAGAGCATAATACCCAAGTAGAAGGAATGGGACTAGGACTTTATATTATTAATAATATTTGCAATCTTCATGGTTATAATCTAACCTACAGTTATGAAGATGGTTATCATACTTTTAAAATTGTTTTTTCAAGGTTGAAATAATTTTGAAGGGCTTAGAAAAATTTAATGAGTTAGTAGCTGCTTTTTCTGCATTGCCTACCATAGGAAAGAAATCTGCTTTAAGGCTTGCTTATCATGTTTGTATAAAAGATCCTTTGTTGGGTTCTAAACTTGCTTATCATATTGAAGAATCAATTAGAATGATAAAAAAATGCACACAATGTGGTGCTTTAAGTGAAAATGAATTATGTGAAGTTTGTTCTAATATAGAAAGAAATCATAATATTATCTGTATAGTTCAAGATTCTAAAGATGTTTTGGTTTTAGAAGATAGCAGAAGTTATGATGGGCTTTATTTTGTACTTGATGATACAAGTGAGGAAAATATTGCAAAATTAAGAAGTATGATTGAGTATAATAAAACTACAGAAATATTTTTTGCTTTTACGCAAGGCTTAAATTCTGATGCTATTATTTTTTTTATAGAAGAAAAATTAAAAGATTTAAATTTGAGTTTTTCTCAAATAGCTCAAGGTATTCCAAGTGGTGTGAGTTTGGAAAATGTTGATTTTATATCTTTGCATAAAGCTATAAATCATAGAACTAAGCTTGATTAATATATTTTTTTAATAATGCCAACCATTCATTTTTGTTAATATCATTTAAGATTATATTGGCAAAATCACAGTTTTTAACCCTATCTTTGGAAAAAAGTA
>NZ_JAKMRZ010000016.1:0-26571 GCF_025772385.1 Campylobacter sp. FU_520
ATATTGTAAGTATTATAGTAGTAAACAAATTCAACAATCACAAAATGCTTGAAAAAGGATTGGTAAAACTTATTAATCCTTGTAAATATACATATAAAATATTAATCAATAATCTAACAATTCAACATTAACATGCTTGTTATCATCGCTAAGCTGTATTCTATAATATAAACTTAACTCTTCCATACCATTTCCATTAACAATAGTTTTATATTTATCTTTTAGTTCTCGTCCTAATAAATTTTTTAATAAATTAGAAGGTGCTTTTAACTCATCGGGTGTATTTGGGAAATTTGCCTTAATGTCTACTTGGCAATGTTTATATTTATATTTAACATTTTCTTCTTGAGTTCTGAAATTTAAAAAATCAACTTTGACATTTTTCAAATATTCTTTATATTTATTTGCTAATTCATTTGTATTTGCACCAAAATTTCCAACTCCAGTAAGATTTAAACTTTCTACATAGATACTTTCAAATTCTTCCTTAGTTAATTCTTCTAAAAGTTTTAATGCTACTTTATCATCACATTTTGGTGTTGTATCATAACAAGCACTAAAGAAAAAAACAAACATTATGCTAATTAATATTTTTATTATTTTCATTAAAACTCCTTATTTGTTCTATAGCATTTAAAATTTTATGATTATATTTATTATTTTCGCCAATAAAAATTTTTAAGAATTCAATTCCAAAATGAGATGGGAAAATAAAATAACAAGAATTTTTATTATAAGAAAAATTCTTGGTTAATGTTTTAATACCTATTGAAATTTCATTTTTATTTGTTGATGCTTCTCCAATAGCTACTTCAAATAAATCATCTTTAAAAATAATATCAAAAGGATATTTTTCACTTTCCATAAAAGGCTTTATGTTTTCAGCATTCACACATTATCCTTTGCTAAAATTTCATCAAGAATGTTATTAATTTTTTCTATATTTTGATTTCTAAGACTTACTCCAACCATAAACAAATCAGCTATCCACAGTCCATGACCTCCATAGTAAAAGAATATATATAATAAACCTATTAAAGGATCATAAGGATTCATATTTAAGAAAAATGAAACAACGATAGCTATTATTGTAAATATAAGTCTAAATAAACCAATTTTAAAATGCCCTATAGCAAATCTAGCAACACCTAATGCACCAAATATAAAATTATAAAGCCAAAAAACCTTTGTTGGATTTAAAATTTTTGTATTTGATAATTTAAACGCAACTTCATTTAATTGTGTATTATTTAGTTTTTCAAACTTCAGTTTTAATTCTTCATTAGAAATTTTGGGTTTTTCAAATTTTATGTACCAATTTGTAAACCAATGATATTTTCTTGGAAGTTTGCTTTCTATTGAATAATACAAATCTAAACCAATCATTTTAATCCTTTTTATTTTAATTTTCATAATTTGATTTTGAATTATTTCACAACATAACTTAATATATATTTAATATTTCAATTATTTTATTATTTTTCATTGAATATTTCAATTGTTTTTAATAAAGAAAAAACTTTATACAATTTATTTTTTGTAATTTAAGGATATAGACTTGAAGAAAACAAAGCGAGATATGGCATATGAATTAGATATTGATGTTAGTACTTTATATAATTGGAGAAAATATAAACCAAATTTATATCGCATAGTAATGCTTGGTTTTAAATATGATAGTCTTTTAGAATATCATAAAAAAACATATGAAGATTTACTGAACATTGAAAACGAAATTTTAGAAGAAATAGAAAAATTTAAATAGACGCTTATAATTATTAACATAATTTATTTTCAATGATTGAAATTCTTAATTATCTATATTTTATTACGCAACAAAATAAGTCTTTGTTATTTATTTTTTAATAAATTCACACTTAATAAAACAATAAAACTAAAAATTAAAAGTATGAGGCTATAAATATGGGCTGTAGCAAAATCTAAATTTTCCATACTTTCATATATAGCAATACTAGCTACTTTTGTTTCTCCGCTTAAAGAACCACCTATCATTAATACTATACCAAACTCACCCATAGTATGTGCAAAACTTATTACCAAAGCACTTAATATAGCTGGTTTAATACTAGGTAAGATTACTTTAAAAAGTGTGATGAAAGAATTTTTTCCCAAAGAAAAACTAGCTTCTATAATATTTTTAGAAATCATAGACATTGCATTATATAAAGGATTAAACATAAAAGGTAAAGAATAAATACAACTTGCTATCACCAAACCTTCAAAGGTAAAAGCTAAAGTGATATTAAAGTGTTTTTCTAAAAAATTACCAAAAAAAGAGTATTTTGAAAATAAAATCAATAAGTAAAAACCAACAACAGATGGTGGTAAAACTAAAGGTAAGGTTATTATAGTTTCTAGAATTTTTTTTGCCTTAAATTGCTTAAAAGTAAAAAGCCAAGCAAGTGGTATGCAAAAACAAAACAAAATTATACAAGTAATAATAGAAAGTTTTATGGAAACTAAAAAAGGTGTCCAATCTATACTTAATAATAATTGCGTCATTATTAAAACTTTCTCAAGTCAAAAAAGACTTGAGATTATTTTCCTAAATTTGGCTCCATTTCTATAATTTTCCAAGGAAGTCCTTGAGTATTTAACTCATCCATAAAAGGTTTAGCATCAAATTCTTCCATGTTAAACACACCTTTTCCTTGCCAAATTCCTTTAGCGATTAGCTTTGTTCCTATCATTGCAGGAACTCCAGTAGTATAACTCACAGCTTGCGCTCCAGTTTCTTTAAAGCATTCTTCGTGATTACAAACATTGTAAATATAAACTTGTCTATCTTTTCCATTCTTTACACCACGAATCACACAACCTATATTAGTATAACCTTTGGTGCGAGGGCCTAAACTAGCAGGATCAGGAAGTAATGTTTTTAAAAATTCTATTGGTATTATTTCTTTGCCTTGATGCATAACAGGCTTAATACCTAGCATACCAACATTTTCAAGACATTTCATATGAGTTAAATAGCTTTGCCCAAAAGTCATAAAAAATCTTATTCTTTTTAAGCCTTTGATATTTTTTACTAAGCTTTCAAGCTCTTCATGATAAAGTAAATAACTATCCTTTACCCCTACTTCAGGATAATCCCACTCCATTTTTATTTCCATAGGTTCAGTTTCTATCCATTTTCCATTTTCCCAGTAACGACCTTTAGCTGAAACTTCTCTTAAGTTAATTTCAGGATTAAAATTAGTTGCAAAAGCATAGCCATGATCGCCTGCATTACAATCTAGTATGTCAATATAATGAATTTCATCAAATAAATTTTGCTGCGCATAAGCACAAAATACATTAGTAACACCTGGATCAAAACCGCTACCTAAAAGTCCTAAAATTTCTGCTTGTTTAAACTTATCATTTCTTGCCCATTGTTCTTTATATTCAAATTTAGCTAAATCAGGATGTTCATAATTTGCAGTATCTACATAGTGGATATTAGTTTGAATACACGCATCCATTAAAGTAAGATCTTGATAAGGTAAAGCTACATTTAATAAAATTTCAGCTCCTGTTTTTTTGATAAGTTCTACAACAGCAGCAGTGTCATCTGCATCTATTTGCTCAGTTTGAATTTCTACATCTAAACGCTCTTTTATAAAAGCTGCTATTTCATCACATTTACTTTTGGTTCTACTTGCTAGAGTTATTTTGCTAAAGACATCACTATTCATTGCACATTTTACAGTCGCAACACGGCTTACACCACCTGCGCCTATAATCAAAAGATTTTTCATCATTTTTCCTTAAATTTTTTAGAAAATTGTAACAAAAAAACTTTATAAAGCATTGAAATAAAAAATAAAAAATAATTTTTATAATGTTTTTTTAAAATAAAACAAGTAAAATGATAGTTTTTTAAATTTTTTAAGGACACTTATGAATTTACAAAGTGTGGAACTTTCTTATCCTATTGTTATTACTTTTATTAGCTATGCATTTTTAATGCTTTTTATAGGTTTTTATTTTTACAAAAAAAATCAAAACAGTAAAGATTATTTTGTTGGTAATGCCTCCATGGGGCCGGTAATATCTGCCTTAAGTGCAGGTGCATCTGATATGAGTAGTTGGCTTTTAATGGCTTTTCCTGGTGCTTTATATGCAGCTGGTTTAGGACAAATTTATATAGCCATAGGCTTAAGTTTTGGTATGTTTTTAAACTGGACCTTTGTTGCTAAAAGATTAAAGATTTTTTCTCAAATAGCCAAAGAATGTATTACAATTCCTGATTTTTTTGAAAGTCGCTTTCATGATGATAGACATATTTTAAGAAGCATTTGCGCAATAGTTATTTTGGTATTTTTTACTATTTACATTAGCGCTGGATTAGTAAGTGGTGCTAAGCTTTTTGAAAGTGTATTTAATTTACCTTATATTTTTGCCTTAAGCATTGGATTTTTAGTTATTGTTTTATATACTTTTTTAGGTGGCTATAAAGCCGTATGCTGGACTGATATGATTCAAGGACTTTTAATGATGAGTTCATTAATCATCATTCCTTTTGTGATGATTTTTGAACTTGGTGGCTTTGGCGAAGCCTTTTCTACTATAAATGATGTAAAACCCCAAGCCTTTGGTTTAGATGGTGGTGGTTGGTTGGTCGTAGTATCAACCCTGGCATGGGGGCTTGGTTATTTTGGCCAACCTCACATTTTAATTCGCTTTATCTCTATAAAAAATGTAAAAGAAATTCCTACTGCAACTTTTATAGGCATAACTTGGATGGTAATTTCTTTATTTGGTGCTGCTATGATAGGATTTTTAGGTATTGCTTATATAGCTAAATTTAATCTTACTTTAAATGACCCTGAAAGAATATTTATCGTAATGTCTCAAGTACTTTTTAATCCTTGGGTGGCAGGAATTTTACTCAGTGCTATTTTAGCTGCCATTATGAGTACAGCTAGTTCTCAACTGCTAGTGTGCGCTTCTAGCTTGGTACAAGATTTTTATACACAAATCTTAAAAAGAAAAACAAATGATAAAAATATTACTTTATTATCACGTCTAGGTGTTTTAGTTGTTGCTTGTGTAGCTTTTGTACTTTCACTTGATACGCAAAGTCAAATTTTAAGTATAGTTTCTTATGCTTGGGCTGGTTTTGGTGCAAGCTTTGGAAGTGTTATTTTATTTTCTTTATTTTATAAAAATATGAGTAAAGAAGGTGCGATAGCTGGAATGGTTAGTGGAGCTTTAACTGTTATATTTTATAAACATTTTGGTTCAAATTTTATAGCAATTTATGAAATCATTCCTGGATTTTTAGTTGCAAGTTGTTTTATTGTGATTTTTAGTATAATTTTTAAAGCAAAAAAACATACAATAAAACACTATGAAAAAATGTTAAAAGAAATTTAAATGTTTAAATCTTTTTTTTATTCAAAAAAATGGGCATTGTGGGCTTATTTGGGTTTGTTTTTTTTACTAGCTTCTTTACTTGCTCAAACCTCCATTAATGTTGCAATAAATGAATGGTATAAGGAATTTTATGATGTTTTACAAGATGCGAAAAATCACAGCATAGATGACTTTTATCATTTTATTAAACAGTTTTTATATTTAGCATTGCCTTATGTATTAATCGCTACTATCACACAGTATTTTGGAAGTATTTATGCCTTTAAATGGCGCGAGGCTATGACTTTTGATTATATTAAATTTTGGCAAAAAAAAGATGACAATATAGAAGGTAGTTCACAAAGAATTCAAGAAGATATTTATAATTTTTCAAAAATCATAGAAAGCTTAGGATTGGCTTTTGTTAAGGCAATTATGACTTTAATTGCTTTTGTGCCAATTTTGTGGATGTTAAGCGCGCATGTTAATTTACCTATTTTAAAAGATATTAATGGCTCTTTAGTATGGATTGCATTTTTGGTTTCTTTAGGAGGTCTTGTTATATCATGGTTTGTTGGCATTAAATTACCCGGTCTTGAATATAATAATCAAAAAGCCGAAGCTGCTTTTAGAAAAGAACTTGTTTTTGCTGAAGATGATAGAAAAAATTATGCAAGCGATGAAAGTATTTTAAGTTTATTTACTGGACTTAAAATCAATTATAAAAGATTATTTTTGCATTATGGGTATTTTAATATATGGCTTTATTTATTTGAGCAAATCATGGTTATAGTGCCTTTTTTAATCATGACTCCAAGCTTGTTTTTAGGACTTATACAACTTGGGATTATCATACAAGTTGGCAATGCTTTTGATCAAGTTAGATCCTCATTTAGTATTTTCATCACCAACTGGACAACTATCACGCAATTACGTAGCATTTATAAACGTTTAGATGAATTTGAAAAAAATATTGAATATAGAAAACATAAATTAATTTAAAATATGTCATTTATTTTAAGCTAATTTTATAGTTTTGATTTGATATAATTTTGCAAAAATTTTATTAAAGGAGTTTTTTTGGACCCCAGTCAATCTTTAGACTTAAATCAAACATTACCTGCTGTTGCCTCAATTGATGTAGGCTATTCTACTTTTATGATTCTTGTTGCATTAGCTTTAGTGCTTTTAAATGGATTTTTTGTTTTATCTGAATTTGCTATTGTTAAAGTGCGTAGATCAAAACTTGAAGAAATGGTAAAAGAAAAAAAACGCAATGCAAAAAAAGCTTTGGAAGTAACTTCAAAACTAGATACTTATTTAAGTGCTTGCCAACTTGGTATTACATTAAGCTCTCTTGCTCTTGGTTGGATAGGTGAACCTGCTATTGCTAAAATTCTTGAAGTTCCTTTGGCAAATTTAGGCTTAGCTCCAGCATTAATCCATACCATAGCATTTATTATCGCTTTTGCCATTATCACATTGTTGCATGTTGTATTAGGTGAATTAGTTCCAAAAAGCGTTGCTATCGCTATTGCAGATAAAGCTGTTTTATGGGTTGCAAGACCATTGCATTTATTTTGGTTACTTTTCTTACCTTTTATCAAAACATTTGACTTTTTAGCTGCAATTTCTTTAAAAGTTATAGGTATCAAACCTGCTAAAGAACATGAATTAAGCCACTCTGAAGAAGAAATTAAATTTATTGCAAGTGAAAGCCAAAAAGGTGGAGTTTTGGATGAGTTTGAAACTGAAATCATACGCAATGCTGTTGATTTTTCAGATACAGTAGCAAAAGAAATCATGACACCTAGAAAAGATATGATATGTCTTAACAAACAAAAAAGCTATGAAGAAAATATGCAAATAGTTTGTCAGTACAAACACACACGCTTTCCATATATAGATGGTTCTAAAGATATCATTTTGGGTATGGTGCATATTAGAGACATCATGCAAAATGAACTTAGCAAAGATAAGAAAAATTTAGATGATTTTTTAATCAAAATGATCTTGGTTCCAGAAAATATCAGCATATCCAAAGTTCTTTTCATGATGAATAAAGAACAAGTACACACAGCATTAGTAGTAGATGAATATGGTGGCACAGCCGGTCTTTTAACCATGGAAGATATTATGGAGGAAATCGTTGGAGATATTAACGATGAGCATGATGATTCTAGTCCACATTTTAAAAAACTTGCAGAAAACATTTATGAATTTCAAGGAAGATATGAAATTAGTGAAGTAGAAGAAATGCTTGATATACGCTTTAATGAAGAACTAGAGCAAGTCACTATAGGTGGATATGTTTTCAATCTCTTAGGACGCTTACCAGTAGTTGGAGATAGAATAGAAGATGAATTCTGCTACTATGAAGTCAAAAAGATGGATGGAAATAGTATAGAACGCATTAAAGTTGTACGCAAAAATACTGATGAAGAAGAGTAATAAACTCTTCTTTTACTTTCATACAATCCTCAATCTTATCCATTCTAACCTACAAGGAAAATATATGCAATTACATGATGAAATTAATCAATTTATGCAAGAATACAAAAGTATTATGATATCTTCTTTAAATTTAAGCAATCAAACAATATGCTCATATGCACCTATTATAAAAATTAAAAATGACTTTTATATTTATATTAGTGAAATTGCTGAACATTTTGAGGGAGTTAAACACAATAATAAAAACATAGAAATTATGTTTATAGAAGACGAAAAAGATTGCATGTCAATCTTTGCAAGAAAAAGACTTAAATTTAGAGTTGAGAGCGTAGAAATAACAAGAGATAATCAACTCTTTGAGCAAGTATTAAATACTTATGAAAATGAAAACAATAAAGAAATAATCCAAGTCATTAAGAATATGCAAGACTTTCATTTATTTCAACTTATGCTGAAAAATGGAAGATATGTTAAAGGTTTTGGAAAAGCATATGAAATTAATGAAGGAGTAATTGATTTAATTAATTCAAAAGGACATAAATAATTCAAGATGAGCAATAAGCTCATCTTGATAGATTAACCATTTCTTTTTTTAATGATCTCTTCAGAAACATTTTTTGGAACTTCATCATAGTGATCAAATTCCATAGAATAAGTAGCACGGCCTTGAGTTTGACTTCTAAGATCGGTTGAGTAACCAAACATCTCAGCCAAAGGACAAAATGCTGTAATAATTTTATTACCACCTCTTTCATCCATTGAATTTACTTGACCACGGCGTTTATTTAAATCACCAATAACATCACCCATGTATTCTTCTGGAGTTTCAACTTCAACTTTCATCATAGGTTCTAAGATTACTGCACCTGCTTTTCTAGCACCTTCTTTAAAGCCCATAGAAGCTGCAAGCTTAAATGCCATTTCAGAAGAATCCACTTCATGGTAACTTCCATCATAAACAGTTACTTTAACATCTTCAACAGGGTATCCTGCTAAAACACCGTTTTGTAATGCTTCTTGAACACCTTTATCAACTGCTGGAATATATTCTTTTGGAATTACCCCACCTTTGATATCATTTACAAATTCATAACCACTACCTGGCTCAAGTGGCTCAAGTCTTAAGAATACATGACCATACTGACCACGACCACCTGATTGTTTAGCGTATTTGTATTCTTGCTCAACTGTTTTTCTAATAGTTTCACGGTAAGCAACTTGAGGTTGACCAACTTCTGCTTCAACTTTAAACTCACGAAGCATTCTATCAACGATAATTTCTAAGTGAAGTTCACCCATACCTGAGATGATAGTTTGACCACTTTCTTCATCTGTAGAAACTCTAAAGCTTGGATCTTCTTGAGCTAATTTATTTAAAGCAATAGACATTTTTTCTTGATCTGCTTTTGTTTTAGGCTCAACAGCAACTGAAATAACAGGATCTGGAAAATCCATTCTCTCTAAAATAACCTTATCTTTTTCACTTGCTAAAGTATCACCAGTTAGCGTGTCTTTAAGACCAACAACCGCTCCAATTTCTCCTGCGTATAAAGTTTTAATCTCTTCTCTTTTATTAGAGTGCATTTTCAAAAGACGACCGATTCTTTCTTTTTTATCTTTTGTTGAGTTGTATGCATAAGAACCGCTTTCTAAACTTCCTCTATATACACGAACGAAAGTTAATTGCCCAACAAAAGGGTCGGTCATAATTTTAAATGCAAGACCTGCAAATTCACCATCATCGGTTGATTTTACAGAAACTTCTGTGCCATCTTCATACTCACCTTTAATATTAGCAACTTCATCAGGAGCTGGCAAATAAGCAACAACAGCATCAAGCAATGGTTGAACACCTTTATTTTTAAAAGCTGTACCACAAAGCATAGGAACCATAGAAAGACTTAAACATCCTGCTTTGATACCTGCTTTGATTTCTTCTTGAGTAAGCTCTTCACCACCTAGATATTTTTCCATCAATTCATCACTTGTTTCAGAAACCGCTTCTATCATTTTTGTACGATATTCTTCAGCTTTTTCTTTAAGCTCAGCCGGAATTTCTTTTTCTACATAATCAGTTGGCTTGTTTTCATCTTCCCATACCAAAGCTTTCATGGCAATAAGATCAATCACACCTTTGAAATTATCTTCAGCACCAATTGGAATTTGAAGTGGAACTGGGTTGCCTTTTAAGCGATTTTTAATTTGCTCTTCTACGTTAAAGAAATTTGCACCAATTCTGTCCATTTTATTTACAAAAACAATTCTTGGAACACCATATTTATTAGCTTGTCTCCATACAGTTTCTGATTGTGGTTGAACTCCACCTACTGAACAAAATACCGCAACAGCACCATCTAAAACACGCATTGATCTTTCAACTTCGATTGTAAAGTCAACGTGGCCTGGAGTGTCTATAAGGTTGATTTGGTGATTTTTCCAGAAACAAGTTGTAGCAGCAGAAGTAATTGTAATACCCCTTTCTTTTTCTTGCTCCATCCAGTCCATTGTAGCTGCACCATCATGCACCTCACCAATTTTATGACTCATACCTGTAAAGAAAAGAATTCTCTCACTAGTAGTTGTTTTACCAGCATCAATGTGAGCTGCAATACCTATATTTCTAACTCTTTTTAAAGGAGTACTTCTTGACATGCTTTACTCCTCTTACCAGCGATAATGAGCAAATGCTTTATTAGCTTCTGCCATTTTGTAAGTATCTTCTTTCTTCTTGAATGAAGCACCTTTACTATTAGCTGCATCTAATAATTCAGCTGCTAATTTTTCAATCATAGTTCTTTCACTTCTTTTTCTAGCAAAAGAAATAATCCATCTTATAGCTAAAGCTTGTTGTCTAGCTGGGCGTACTTCTACTGGAACTTGATAAGTAGCACCACCAACACGACGAGATTTAACTTCTAATAAAGGCTTAATATTTTCAATAGCATCATTAAAAATTTCTATACCTTTTTTTTCTCCGCCTTTTTTATCGATAGCTTCTAAAGCACCATACATAATAGTCGTAGCCGTGCTTTTTTTACCATCATACATTAAAGAATTAATGAATTTTGTGATTACTTTGTTTCCATAAATCGGATCTGGCAAGACTTCTCTTACCGGAGCTTTTCTTCTTCTCATAATTTTCCTTCAAATTTATAATTTTACTCAAACAAAATCAAATCTAACGGATTTGTCTGCAATCTTATTACTTAGCTGCTGCTTTAGGGCGTTTTGCACCATATTTAGAACGAGAAACAGTTCTTTTTGCAACACCTGCAGTATCTAAGGCACCACGAACAATGTGATACTTAACACCTGGTAAGTCTTTTACCCTACCACCACGCACTAAAACAATGCTGTGTTCTTGTAGATTGTGACCTTCACCACCGATATAACTAATAACTTCAAAGCCACTTGTAAGTCTTACTTTGGCAACTTTTCTTAACGCTGAGTTTGGTTTTTTAGGAGTTGTTGTATAAACCCTAGTACAAACTCCCCTTCTTTGTGGGCAATTTTTAAGCGCTGGTGATTTAGATTTTTCTAAAACTTTTTTGCGCTCTTTTCTAACCAATTGATTTATGGTTGGCACAGTAATTCCTTTCATTAATAAAATAATAAACTTTGGATAATATCTAAATTTTACTTATAAAATTATAAACTATTAAGGTTTTCTTGGAGTTTTTCTAAAAACAAATAAATGTGATAAGCATCATTGGTGGCATGATTAACATTAATACTAAAAGGAATGAGAAATTTTTTATTTTCTTTTATAATCTTTCCACTTGTTATAATAGGAAAGAAATATTGCTCTTTTTTTGGCAAGTGTAAAGAAAAATTTTCAAAAGCTATCCAAGGAATAGCAGAAATATTAAAAAGATTATCTATAGGTTCTTTTAAAAACATACTTTTATTACTTTTTAATAATTGTTTATCCTCTTCATATAAAGATAAAAAATCATTTAAATTTTCTTTATAGAAAGTCCAAAGAACAGAAAAAGTTTTGGAGTCCTTATGAAAAATAGTATAAGAAGGATGGATAATATCATAACATATTAGTTGTTTGTTTTGATCTAAACTAAATTTAAAATTATCAAAAGCATTTATACTTTTACTAATAACGTGGATAAAACAAGGGTAGAATTCATAATTATTGTTTTTAATAAAATAATAAAAAGAACTAATATCTAATTTAACAGTAATTTCAAACGAGCAAGGAATATTTTGAGTGTAAAAATTAAAATGTTCTTTTCTTTTGTATTGTTCCAAATCAATTATTTTAAACATAAAATACTTAAAAAATCCTAGCAAAATTGCTAGGATTGAAAATTAATTTTGTTGTTTAAGTTTTAAATTTTGATCTCCATAAAGACCTGTACCAACAGGAATCATACGACCTAAGATTACATTTTCTTTTAGATCTTCAAGATAATCAAATTTACCTGCAATACTTGCTTCTGTTAAAACTTTTGTTGTTTCTTGGAATGAAGCAGCTGAAATCACACTATCACTTCCAATAGCTGCTCTTGTAACCCCAAGTAATACAGGCTCAGCTACAGCAGGTTCACCACCATATCTTAAAATTCTTTCATTTTCTTCTCTGAATTTTCTTCTTGAAACCAAATCACCTACAATAAAGTTTGTATGACCACTATCAACAATTTTTACTTGTCTTAGCATTTGTGATACGATGATTTCAATATGCTTATCAGAAATCACAACACCTTGACCACGATAAACTTGCTGAATTTCAGAAATAAGATAATAATGCAATGCTTTTTCACCTAAAATTCTAAGTACATCATGGCTTGAAATAACTCCATCGGTTAATTTTTCACCCGCATGGATAAATTCACCATCTCTTACTTGAATGCGTTTTGATTTATCTATCAAATACTCTGCACTACTTCCATCTTCTGCTTGGATAATGATTCTTTCTTTTGATCTTAAAGGTTTATCAAATCTAACAACCCCATCAATTTCAGCCACAACAGCAGTATTTTTTGGCTTTCTTGCTTCAAACAATTCAGATACCCTTGGAAGACCTCCAGTAATATCTTTTGACTTAGCTGCTGCCTTTGGTGTTTTAGCTAGGATATCAGCTTGTTTAACCTTATCGCCATCATTTACATAAATAACAGTTTTTGGCTCTAGTTGATAACGCACTACTTTGTCATTTTCGCCTATAATTAACAATGCAGGACGCACTCCACTTGGTAAATACTCATTAATAACAAGTGATCTTTTACCAGTTGCTTCATCAATTTGCTCATCAGCACTATAACCTGACTCAATATCTTCAAAATTAATTGTACCTGCAACTTCTGCAATTACAGTATTATTATACGCATCCCATTCAGCAATAATAGTTTTATCTTCTTTACTTGATTTTGCTATGATGGTTTTAGGATTATCTACAAAAGCGCTATCGTCAAATTCAATCACAGATTCTCTTGGTATATAATGTCTTTTTGCTTCTCTATCATTTTCATCAGCAATAACAACAAAAACACCTTTTTCTTTAACCACATCACCTTTTTTTAGATTTCTAATTCTATCTAAACCGTCCCCTTTAAGCATATAAAACTTCAAAGTACCTTTTGCACCAGCTATAATATCTTGAGTGATAGGATCTCCATCTTTTACTAGCAATTCACTCGCATAAGGGATACGGTTTGGTATATTCCAACCCTCTTTGATTACTTCTACAATACTTTCATTTTCAGCTACTTCAGCACCATCGCTATATGGAATATATAATTTACCTTCAATATTACCACTTACACCCGCAAGTTCATTAGCTTTTGCTAAGTCGTATTTTCTTAATATAAATTTAGCTTCATTGTTTTTCGCTTTAACACTAACCACTACATCTTCATACGCATGTTCAATATGGATAGTTCCTTTAAATGGAGCTTTGATTTTTGGTTCAACAAGTAAAATAGCAGCATTGCGATGATTTGCAACGATAGTTTTACCTTGTCTATCTTCATAGGTATTAAGATTATAAAATCTTACAAAACCTTCTTTGTGTGCTACTACTTGGCGATCTTGTAAATCTGTACTAGCAGTACCACCACTGTGGAAAGTTCTTAGTGTAAGCTGTGTTCCTGGTTCACCGATTGATTGAGCAGATATAATACCTACAGCCTCACCTGGCTTAACTAATTTGCCTTCACCTAGGTTAATACCATAGCATTTAGAACATACGCCTTTTTTAGCTTTACAAGTAATAGGAGTTCTAATACTTACACTCTTTACACCACTTTCAACAATAATCCTAGCTTTTTCTTCATCTACTAAAGTACCTTCTGAGAATAAAATTTCATTAGTAATAGAATCAATAATATTTTCAGCTAAAACTCTTCCTAAAATTCTTTCTTCTAAGGTTTCAATTACAACACCATCTGCGGTGATTTCATTAATCTCGACACCCTCATGTGCGCCACAATCTTCCATTGTAACTTTTACATTTTGAGCTACATCGATAAGTTTTCTTGTCAAATAACCTGCATTTGCTGTTTTTAAGGCTGTATCTGCAAGACCTTTTCTAGCACCGTGAGTTGAAATGAAATATTCAAGAACGTTAAGTCCTTCACGGAAGTTTGAAATAATCGGTGTTTCAATAATAGAACCATCAGGTTTAGCCATAAGACCCCTCATCGCAGCAAGCTGTGAAATTTGAGCTGCTGAACCCCTAGCACCAGAATCTGCCATCATATAAATAGAGTTAAATCCTTCTTTGTCTTTTTTAATCAACTCCATCATATCTTTTGATAAGACATTATTAGTACTTTTCCAAATATCAATAATCTTATTATATCTTTCCCCTGAAGTAATCAAACCTAAATTATATGAATTTTGGATTTCTCTTACTTGTTTTTTAGCTTCTTCTATACTTTTTTGCTTTTGATCAGGCACAATAATATCAGCAATTGAAATAGAAATACCCGATTTTGTTGCATATTCAAAACCAAGATCTTTTAATTTATCTAAAAAGCTAGCACTTACTTCAAGACCACCTTCTTTATAAACATAATCAACCAAAGCTGCAATATCTTTTTTCTTCATGACTTTATTCCACATATTTTCAGGAACAAAATCAGGTAAGATAGACTTAATAATCAATCTTCCCGCAGTCGTAGTGATTTTTCTACCATCAACTACACTTCTAATACTTGCATGAATATCTAAAGATTTTGCTTCTAGGGCAATCATAACCTCTTCAATACCTGTACAAATTTTATGCTCACCCTTAGCACCATCTTTTTCTAAAGATAGATAATAAATCCCCAAAACCATATCTTGAGAAGGCACAGTCACAGAACGACCACTTGCTGGAAGCAAGATATTCATAGATGAGAGCATTAATACTTTACACTCAGCTATTGCTTCTTGTGATAAAGGCACATGCACAGCCATTTGGTCCCCGTCAAAGTCAGCATTAAATGCTGCACATACTAATGGATGAAGTTGAATTGCCTTGCCCTCTACAAGCACAGGATGGAAAGCTTGAATAGAAAGTTTATGCAAGGTTGGGGCACGGTTAAGCATTACAGGATGACCTTTAACAACCTCTTCTAAACACTCCCAAACCTCATTGGTTTTATTTTCTATCATTTTTTTAGCTTGTTTTACAGTGGTAGCATAACCTTTTTCTTCAAGTTTAGCTAATAAGTGTGGCTTAAATAATTCTAAAGCCATTTTTTTAGGTAAACCACATTGATCCATTCTAAGTTTTGGCCCAACAACAATAACACTACGACCTGAAAAATCCACCCTTTTACCAAGTAGATTTTGTCTGAAACGACCTTGTTTTCCTTTGATGATTTCACTTAAAGATTTTAATGGTCGTTTATTTGCACCTTTAACCGCATTTGCTCTTCTACCATTATCAAATAAAGCATCAACTGCTTCTTGAAGCATTCTTTTTTCATTTCTAATGATGATTTCAGGCGCATCAAGTTCCATAAGTCTTTTTAAACGTGTATTTCTATTAATAACTCTTCTGTATAAATCATTCACATCAGAAACTGCAAATTTTCCACCATCTAAAGCTACTAAAGGTCTTAAATCAGGTGGTAATACAGGTAAATTTGTAATCATCATCCACTCAGGACGATTAGGCACCACTTCATCAATATTTGTATTGCTATTTAAATTGCTATTTAAGAAATTTTCTACCACTTTTAAACGTTTGATGATAGTTTTTTTCTTTGCTTCTGAATTAGTTGCCGCAATATCTTCTTTTAGTTTATTTAAAAGCTCAACAAGATCTAAATTTGCTAGCAAATCTCTAACAACTTCACCACCCATTCTAGCTTTAAATCCACTACTTTCATAGCGTTGCATTAAATTTAAATATTGCTCTTCATTTAATACATCACAAAATTCAACTTTTTTAGTATTTTCATTATCATAGTAAGCATCACCTGGATTTTCTACTATATATGCTTCATAATACAATACGCGTTCTAAATCTTTCATCTTTACACCAAGTAAAGTACCGATACGACTTGGTAAAGAATTTACATACCAAATATGTGCCACCGGAGTAACTAGCTCGATATGTCCCATTCTTGAACGACGCACTTTAGAACTAGTAACTTCAACACCACATTTTTCACACTTAATGCCTTTGAAGCGCATTTTTTTATATTTACCACAAAGACATTCATAATCTCTTACTGGTCCAAAAATTTTAGCACAAAAAAGCCCGTCTCTTTCAGGCTTTAAGGTTCTATAATTAATCGTTTCTGGTTTTTTTACTTCCCCATAAGACCATGATTTGATTTTTTCAGGACTTGCAAGTCTTAATTGAAAAGCTTCAAAGTCTCTAGGTCTGCCATCTTCTTTTATTTCGATAGGTTTAAATTTACTCATTATTCTCATCCTTATCAAAAATCTCAACATCTAAAGCAAGAGATTTTAATTCATTTGTAAGTACAAAGAATGTTTCTGGAATACCTGTTGCTGGAACATTCTCACCTTTTGTTAAAGCTTTATAAGCACTAAATCTACCTTCAACATCATCAGATTTTATGGTTAACATTTCTCTTAAAGTATGAGCTGCCCCGTAAGCTTCAAGAGCCCAAACCTCCATCTCACCAAATCTTTGTCCACCAAATAAAGCCTTACCACCAACTGGTTGTTGTGTTACAAGACTATAAGGTCCAGTACTTCTTGCGTGAACTTTTTCATCTACTAAGTGGTGTAATTTAAGCATATACATACATCCAACATGTACACGCTCTGCCATTTTTTCACCAGTTCTTCCATCATAAAGTTCGCTTTTTCCATCCATAGCTATTTTAGCCATCTCAAAAAGCTTACCAAATTCTTCAACCGTTACACCCTCAAATACAGGAGTAGCAAATTTTACCCCTTTAGCCCAATCTCTAGCATAAGAAATAAGTTGCTCATCATTTAAAGTTTGCACAAATTTCTTTTCTAGCTCAAGTCTAGATACACTACAAATTTCAAGAATTTTTTCGCGTAATTCTTTTACAAAATCTTTTTGTTTTCTATCAAAAATTTCTTGAATTTGATCACCTAGTCTCATACCAACAATTCCTAAGTGACTTTCAAGAATTTGCCCTATATTCATACGGCTTGGAACCCCTAAAGGATTTAAAGCTATATCAATAGGTCTTCCATCAGGTAAATATGGCATATCAACTTCTGGAACGATATTAGAAACAATACCTTTATTTCCATGGCGTCCTGCCATTTTATCTCCAACTTTTAATTTTCTCTTAGTCGCGATATATACTTTAACAAGTTTTACTACTCCACTTGGTAAAATATCATCTTTTTCTAAAATTTCTAATTTTTCATCATGTTCTGTTTTAAGTTTTTTCTTCTCATTTTGGAAATGGTTTTTTAAATCATCGTATTCTTTTTGCACTTCTTTAGAATAAGCCTTAACTAAAGAATTTAATGCAAAACGATTAATTTTTTCTAATTCTGCAATTTCTACTTTGGAACCTTTTTTATATTTAACACCATTTATTTCTTCATCTGAATTTAAAGGTGACTTAGAAAGTAAAGAACAAACCCTTAAAGTTTCTTCTCTATCCATCATTAAAAGTCTATCATGATGTTCTTTTTCAAGGTTTAATTTTTCATCATCATAAGCTTTTATAGCACGTGCATCTTTTTCATAACCTTTTTTAGTAAAGATTTTTACATCTACAACAACACCTTCTAGTGAAGCAGTTGCATATAAAGATTTATTTACAACATGTCCAGCTTTTTCGCCAAAAATAGCTCTTAATAATCTTTCTTCAGGTGTAGGTTTTACTTCGCCTTTAGGAGAAACTTTACCCACTAAAATCATGCCAGGCTTAATATGAGTTCCTATTTTAGCAATACCACTCTCATCAAGATGTGCTAAATCCTCTTCTTTTACATTTGGAATATCTTTTGTAATTTCTTCTACACCATCTTTAAGTTCTCTAGCCTCTACTTCTTTTTCATAAATATGAACGCTAGTAAAAGTATCTTCACGTAAAATTTTCTCACTAATTACAATAGCATCTTCATAGTTATACCCATGCCATGGCATAAATGCGATTAAAGCATTTTTACCAATAGCAAGTTCGCCTTGATCCATACTTGGACCATCTGCAATGATTTGACCTGCTTGAACAAATTCACCTTTTTTAACAATCGGATGTTGAATAAAAGTTGTATTTTGGTTAGTTCTTAGATTTTTTTCCATTTTGTAATGATCAATAAATGGTCCATTTTCATCTTCACCCAAAATGAAAATATTTTTATTATCAACCTTTTCTACAATCCCTGCTCTTTTAGCTTTAATAGCTTCCCAAGCATCACGAGCAATGATTTTTTCCATACCAGTACCTACTATAGGTGCTTGTGCGGTTAGTAAAGGCACTGCTTGACGCTGCATGTTTGAACCCATCAAAGCTCTGTTTGCATCATCATGCTCTAAGAATGGAATCAAAGATGCTGCAACCCCTACTATCATACCCGAACAAAGGTCAATCAAATGTACTTCTTCTCTTCTTGCTAAGATTGTTTCACCATCTTGTCTTGCTTCAACAAATTCTTCAACAATATTACCTTTTTCATCAATTTTAGTTGAAGCTGCTGCGATCACTAAACCTTCTTCTTGAGTAGCGGTTAAATAAACGATTTCATTGCTTACTTTACCATTTTCTACTTTCTTATAAGGTGCTTCAACAAAACCTAGATCATTTACTTTAGCATAAGTTGAAAGTGTATTAATCAAACCGATATTTTGACCTTCTGGAGTTTCAACAGGACAAATTCTTCCATAATGTGTTGCGTGGACATCACGCACCTCAAATCCTGCTCTTTCTTTTACTAAACCACCCTCACCAAGTGCAGATAAACGGCGCTTGTGAGTTACTTCACTCAATGGGTTTGTTTGATCCATAAATTGAGATAATTGACCACCAGTAAAAAATTCCATAATGGTTACAGTAATTGTTTTAGGATTGATCAAATCATAAGGCATTACTTTGTCAATATCTGCATTTAAAGCCGTAAATTTATCTCTAATAGATTTTTGCATTTTAGCAAGACCTACATGAAGTTCATTCGCTAAAAGCTCTCCGATTGATCTAATACGACGATTACCCAAGTGATCTCTATCATCGATATGGCCTCTACCATTTTTTACTTTAATTAAATATTTTGCAGTTTTTACTATATCTTCATTAGTTAAAACTGTAACGTATTCAGGCGTATCTAAACCTAATTTATGGTTCATTTTCATACGACCAACTTTTGTTAGGTCATATCTTTCAGGATTGAAAAATAAATCATTCACAAAAGCTTTTGCAGCATCTTTTACTACAGGCTCACCTGGTCTCATCACTTTATAAATTCTAATAGCTGCTAAATCATTTTCATCTTCTATATTTTCTGTTTGTTTTAATAATTTTAAAGTTTCATTATCTTGAATAAAAGAATTAATAATAGCAGCATCTACTCCATTAGCTAAATCGTTTGCAATATCAAACTGTTTTTCTTCTTTAATTTTTGCTAGTTTTCCTTCATCTAATAGTGTTAAAGAATCATATAAAACTTCACCGGTTTCTTTATTAATGATAGGATTAGCTAAATATCTATTTGTTAAAATTTCAACTGGATATTCAACCCATTTAACACCATCTTTTACAAGCTGTTCAGCCTTTTTCTTTGTCATTCTTTTACCAGCTTGATGAATTACATTACCTTTTTCATCTTTTAAGTCATATTCAACTCTATCTAAAAAGTCATTTGGATTAAATTCGGTTAAGAATTTATCTTTTTTTACATGAATAGTTTGTATAGGGTAGAATAATTTTATAATATCTTGTTTTTTATAACCAAGTGCTCTAAATAAAATTGTAATAGGCACTTTTCTTCTTTTATTGATACGTACATAAAGTACATCTTTAGCATCATATTCAAAATAAAGCCAAGAACCACGATCTGGTATAATTTGAGCTGTATATACTAATTTATTTGCAACAGTAGAACTTTCTTCTTCTTTGAAGATAACACCTGGACTTCTATGAAGCTGATTAACTACAACCCTTTCTACTCCGTTGATAATAAAAGAAATTCTATCTGTCATTAAAGGAATTTCTCTAATATAAATTTCTTGTTCTTTAATATCTTTTATACCAATTTTCTCACCCGTTTTTTCATCTTTTTCATGTAAAGTTAAACGGATCTTCATTTTTAAATTTACAGAATAAGTCAAACCTCTTTCCATACACTCTCTAATGGTATATTTAGGCTTACCTACTTCACTACTTACATATTCTAAACTTAATCTATTTTGCGGATCATGGATTGGAAAGATAGATTTAAATACTTTTTCAATTCCGCTTTCTGAATTTTTTGCATCTAAATTTAAAAAATAATCAAAACTCTTTTTTTGTAATTGTAATAAATTTGGAATGTCTATTTGTTGTGGAACATTCGAGAAGTCTATTCTTAAACGATTTCCTGATTGTGAATTTAACATATTATTATACCCCATGGTAAAAGTATTGAAAGAAAGAATCCTTAATTAAAGGAAAACAAGAAAGGATATATAATCCTTTCTTTTAAAAAACAAAAAATTATTTAAGCTCAACCTTAGCGCCAGCTTCTTCAAGTTGCTTTTTAGCTTCTTCAGCTTCAGCTTTGCTAACACCTTCTTTAAGAACTGATGGAGTTTGCTCAACTGCGTCTTTTGCTTCTTTTAATCCAAGACCAGTTAATGCACGAACAACTTTAATTACGTTGATTTTTTTATCACCACCATCTTGTAATACAATATCAAATTCAGTTTTTTCTTCAGCAGCACCGCCAGCAGCACCTGCAACAGCAGCACCTGCAACCATAACTGGAGCAGCAGAAACACCAAATTTTTCTTCAAATTCTTTTACTAATTCTGAAAGCTCAAGAACACTTAGGTTAGAAATAAATTCTAATACATCTTCTTTAGTAATTGCCATTTTTTATCCTTTTTATAATTTTATTCAGCTTCTTTTTTTTCTTTTAATGCATTTAATCCAATTGTGAAATTGGTGATTGGTGCATTCCAAACTTGCAAAAGCATAGCAAGTAATTCATTGCGAGAAGGCATTTTAGCTAAAGCTTTAACTTTATCTACAGAAGCAACTTCGCCTTCGATAAATGCAGTTTTGATCTCAAATGCTTGATTAGCTTCGCTAAATTTATCAGCAACTTTTGAAACATTTAATTGGTCTTCACCCCAAAGATAAATATTAGTATCTTTAAGTTCCATTCCATCTTTGCCGGCATTTTTAAGAGCAATACTTGCTAAAGTATTTTTAATAATTTGAACTTTAACATCCATTTCTCTCGCATTATTTCTTAACTCTTCAAGTTTTTTAGTGTTTAAACCCTTATAGTTACAAACTACAACAGCTTCACTAGCTTTAAAACCTTCTTCAAGTTTAGAAACAAGTTCAACTTTTTGGCTTTTAGTCATCTTTACTCCTTTCCGACCGGTGATTTCAAGCAGAGCAGAAAATCTAATTAAGTCCTAGGACCTCGGCTATCTCCAATCTAAGATAAAAATTAGATAAAATAAAAGTTATTATCTTATCTAATTTTTATTAATGAGAGTAAAACTCTCATTAATTTTATTTTGTATCAAGTAATTCTTGAGTATCAAGAGAAAGAGAAGGACTCATAGTTAAAGAAAGACTAGCGTTTTTAATATATCTTCCTTTTGCAGCCGCTGGTTTGTGTTTATTAATAGCTTTTACAAATGCTGTCATATTTTCTTTTAATTGCTCTTGAGTAAAGCTAACTTTACCTAAACCTGCATGGATATTTCCTTGTTTATCAACACGGAAGTTAACTTGACCATTTTTAGCATTATTCACAGCTTGTGCAACATCCATTGTCACAGTACCTGTTTTAGGATTTGGCATCAAACCTTTAGGCCCTAAAATACGACCTACTTTACCAACTAAACCCATCAAATTTGGAGTAGCAATTAAAACATCAAAATTCATATTTCCTTTTTGAATTTCTTCTACTAAATCATCACTACCAACTATATCAGCACCTGCATTTTTTGCCTCATCAGCTTTTGCATCTTTTGCTATAACAGCAACACGCACTTTTTTACCTGTACCACAAGGTAAAACTACACTACCTCTTACCATTTGATCTGCATGTCTTGGATCAACATTTAATTTTAAAGCAATTTCAACTGTTTCATCAAATTTAGCAGAAGCAAGAGTTTTAACTGTGCTTATTGCTTCATCCATTAAGTAATTTTTATTTGAATCAATTTTTTTTAATAATTCTGTAAATCTTTTAGTATTTTTAGACATTAATTTTTCTCCGCATTTTATATAAAGTGCTACCGCCTTTTTAAACTCTTGGCGGTAAAGAGTATTAATCTACGATTTCAACACCCATAGAACGAGCAGAACCCATAATAATCTTAGCAGCTTGCTCTCTATCTTTTGTGTTCATATCAGCTATTTTTTTATCAACAATTTCTAAAACTTGTGCTTTAGTTAATTTACCTACTTTGTTTTTTAAAGGATTATCTGCACCTTTAGAAATACCTGCAGCTTTTTTGATTAAATCTGTAGCTGGTGGTTGTTTTGTGATAAATGTAAAACTTTTATCTGCATAAACAGTAATAACAACTGGAATATTAAAACCAGCCATATCTTTTGTTCTTTCATTAAATGCTTTACAAAATTCCATAATATTAACACCTTGTTGACCCAAAGCAGGACCAACTGGAGGTGATGGATTAGCCTTAGTAGCAGCTATTTGTAATTTTATTTCTCCTACGACTTTTTTAGCCATAACCTTTCTCCTTTACTTGCTATATTATCAAACTATTTTTTCAACTTGAGAGTATAAGATCTCTACTGGAGTTGATCTACCAAATATTGAAACATTTAGCTTTAAAACTCCTCTAACCATATCATATTCTTCTACAATACCTACAAAGTTTGCAAAAGGACCTTCGGTTATTCTTACACTTTCTTCTTTATCAAATGAAATTTTAGGTTTAGGTGCTGCTTTATTTTTCACCTTTTCTAAAATAAGATTGATATCTTTTTCACTCAATGGGGTTGGTTTTTTACTTTCCCCTATAAAACGACCAACTTTTGGCAAAGATTGAATTTTATGCCAAAGTTCTGTTGATAAGTCAATATTGGCAAATACATAGCCTGAATATAAACTTCTTTCGCTTATTTTTTCTTTACCATTTTTAAATTCGATCACATCTTCAGTTGGAACAATCACTTCTAGTAATTGCTCTTGAATTCCATGATCTCTAACTAAATTTTCTATGGCTCTTTTTACAGCCATTTCACTACCTGCATAAGTTTGAATTGCATACCATTTATGATTCATTATTTTATCCTATAATCTTAGATAATGAAAATGACATAATCAAGTCAACCAATGCTAAAAATAATGAAACAACAGTAACAACTACAAAAACTGTAATATAAGCATTTCTAACTTGCTCTTTCAAAGGCCAAATAACTTTTGATAATTCAGCTTTTGACAATTTAAAATAAGTTATTAGTTTTTCCATATTTTACCTTATTTTGTGGCAGGGCAAGAGGGATTCGAACCCCCAACCATCGGATTTGGAATCCGGCGCTCTACCGTTGGAGCTATTGCCCTAAGGGCTTTTATATAAAAGCCTTAACTTTTTAATTTAACTTCTTTATGAACTGTATGTTTTTTTAATCTTGGGCAATATTTTTTTAATTCTAATTTTTCAGTTGTATTTTTACTATTTTTAAAAGTACTGTAATTAATATCACCGCACTCTTCACATTTCAAGCCAACTTTAATTCTCATTTTTATTCCTTAAAAAGCGAGATAAAATCTCGCTTATGATTATTTAATAATTTTAGATACAACACCTGAACCAACAGTACGGCCACCTTCACGGATAGCAAAACGAGTACCTTCTTCAAGTGCAACTGGTGCAATAAGACTTACAGTAATTCTAACATTCTCACCTGGCATAACCATTTCAACGCCTTCTGCAAGTTGGATAGAACCAGTAACGTCTGTTGTTCTTACATAGAACTGTGGTCTATAGTTATTAAAGAATGGAGTGTGACGACCACCTTCATCTTTATTTAAAATATAAACTTCTGCTTCAAAGTCAGTATGTGGAGTAATTGATTTTGGCTTAGCAAGAACCATACCACGAAGAACATCTTCTTTTTTAGTACCACGTAGAAGAACACCTACGTTATCACCTGCTTCACCTTGATCCATTTCTTTTCTAAACATTTCAACACCAGTTACTGTAGTGCTTTGTGTTTCTCTAATACCAACGATTTCAATAGTGTCACCAACTTTAACAACACCTTTTTCAATTCTACCAGTAACAACTGTACCACGACCTGAAATTGAGAATACGTCTTCGATTGGCATTAAGAAATCTTTATCTGTATCACGAGCTGGAGTTGGGATATACTCATCAACTGCTGCCATAAGATCTAGGATTTTTTTAGACCATTCACCATCTTGTCCAGCTTTTGCTTCTTCAAGAGCTTGTAAAGCAGAACCTGAAATAATTGGAGTGTCATCTCCTGGGAAGTCATAAGAACTTAATAATTCTCTAATTTCCATTTCAACTAATTCTAATAATTCAGCATCATCAACCATATCAGCTTTATTCATGAAAACAACGATATATGGTACACCTACTTGGCGAGAAAGCAAGATGTGCTCTCTAGTTTGTGGCATTGGGCCATCTGCAGCAGAAACAACAAGAATAGCACCGTCCATTTGAGCAGCACCAGTAATCATATTTTTAACATAGTCAGCGTGACCTGGGCAGTCTACGTGAGCATAGTGACGATTTTCTGTTTCATACTCAATGTGAGAAGTTGCAATAGTAATACCACGCTCTTTTTCTTCAGGAGCATTGTCGATATTATCATAATCTTTAAGCTCAGCCAAACCTCTTCTTGAAAGAACAGCAGAGATAGCAGCTGTTAAAGTTGTTTTACCGTGGTCAACGTGACCAATAGTACCAATATTTACGTGAGGCTTATTACGTGAAAATTTTTCTTTAGCCATCTTTTTCCTCCATATAAAATTTACAAACAAATACTAATTTATGTTTTATAATCTTTTGAAATCAATGGAGCTCATAGCGGGACTTGAACCCGCGACCTCTCCCTTACCAAGGGAGTGCTCTACCTCTGAGCCATACGAGCGCTCAGAAAAATTAAAAACATAAATTATAAAATTTTGGAAATTTGAAACTGCTAGAAATTCTGAATTTAAAAACAGCTCCCAGTTTCACTCTACCAAAATTAGGTTGGAGCGGGAAACGGGACTCGAACCCGCGACCCTCAGCTTGGAAGGCTGATGCTCTAGCCAACTGAGCTACTCCCGCAAAGCAATGGTGGTGAGTCGTGGATTCGAACCACGGAAGGCGAAAGCCAGCAGATTTACAGTCTGCCCTCGTTGGCCACTTGAGTAACTCACCATGAATAAAAATGCTTTTTATTTCTGGTCAAACACTGCTATTAACAATGGAGCTGGTTAAGGGACTTGAACCCCCGACCTGCTGCTTACAAGGCAGCTGCTCTACCAACTGAGCTAAACCAGCAAAAAATAAAGTTGAATTATAATGTAATTTTGAATTAATGTCAAGTGTTTTAAATAATTTTGTATAATTTTTTTAAAAAATAAAGGATAAATATGAAAATTTTATTTTCACCTAGTGAAAGCAAAAGCAAAACAAACACACAAACTTGTATAAATGAAAACTCTTTTGTTTTTAGTAATTTATATAGCAAAAGACTAGAAGTGCTTACAAAATATAAAAATCATATAAAACAATGCAGTGAAGGCGAACTTGAAAAGTTTTTTGGTATAAAAGATAAAAACGAAATGCAAGAGCTAACTCAAGATATTATAACGAAAGACACAATCAAAGCTATCCAAAGATACAATGGAGTTGCTTTTGATTATTTAGACTATGAAAATTTAAGTGAGGTTTCAAAAGAATACATAGATGAGAATGTTTTGATTTTTTCTAATCTTTTTGGTCCTATTTTAGCAAAAGATTTAATACCTTATTATAAATTAAAGCAAGGAGAGAAAATCAAGGATTTTAATATAGAAAAATTTTATAAAGATAATTTTTCTGATGAACTTGATAAATTTTTAGAAAATGAATTGATAATTGATCTTAGAGCTAAATTTTATGAAAAATTTTATACTATTAAAAAGCCTTTTTTA